>JAZSJO010000099.1:0-2973 GCA_045534365.1 Eubacteriales bacterium | reverse complement strand
TAGAAGAATTATATCACTAAATAACACTAAAGTCAAGTGCGGATGCTATTTTGAAATAAAAAGAGTCCAACCTCCAAATAGGAAGTTGGACAGGTATCCCCGCCGAGCCGTGTACCCGAAGAAATGGAACCCTGTATCTCCAGGGCGGTGCTCTCAGTGCGACTTTACTGCTCCCAGCATCTCTCAGCCTATCGGGACAAGTCAACCGTAATAGGCAGGAGGAGGTCTGCAAACCGTCGCAGGATCAAGCTCCTTTAATCGTTTGTAGGTCTCAATCAAGCGGATATCACGAACTAAGCAGGAATTTTTAACATCAAATCCATTTTTATCACTTATTCGTTAAGTAAAATTTAATTTCTCATTGGCCTATACCGTTTTAAGCGTTATTTTCGGACATTCTTACAAAAATATCATCCCTCACGTCCTCACGTCACGAACAATTTTGTAAAAAACTTAAATTTCCATGGGCTTATACCTTTATCTGCGTTGTGGATCTTCTAAAAATATCATCCCTCACGTCCTCACGTCACGAACAATTTTGTAAAAAACTTAATTTCTCATTGGCGTGTACCTAAAGTAAAATATTGTTTAAAGCCTGCAAATAATGAGCGTTCTTACGAACAAAATTTAATTTTCCATTGGCCTGTTATAATACTTTTAAATGGATGTTCTTAAATATTCAATTGTTATTCGGTTTTCGTCTCACTTTTGGAGATCAAGCGTCGTAATCCTCTTCGCTGTCAAACATATCGTCAAAGAAATCGGCGACCTTAGCAAATTCATCTTCATCGTCAACAGTGACGAACACTTCTTCGCCCTCTTCGTCCTCTATAAGCTTGAGCAGCACGTACTCGACTATGCCCTCGTTATTTTCAGCGGCACCAACAGGTGTCATTGCGTAATAAACCGTTCCGTCGATCTCCGCGTCACCTATGACCTCGAAATCGATCTCCTTTCCGTCCTCGTCGGTCAAGGTGATTATGTTGCTTTCTTCCTCGTTTGAGTTCTCGTTTTTCTTGTTGTCGTTCATTGGACTATACCTTCCTTTCTCGGAAACTCCAAATCTATATAATTGCTTGTTGTCTTGTTTAGCCAACTCGCCTTTGGGTCTCTTTCTGATTATATTGTACCATAAAAAATGCAACTTGTCAATATTTTTTGTGCAATTTTATTAAATTTTATTTTTCGAGGTCTATTCCCCGAATTCGAGAATATCCGACAAAACGTAATTGCTGACGAACATTCCCTTTTGCGTAAAGCGACATCCCGCATCGTCAATCGTTACGAGCTCCGGGGCGTATCCTTCTATTTTTGCGAATTTTTGCAGGAAGTCTACACCGAATCTTGCAAAAAAATCCGAAAAGCTTACTCCGCTCGAAAGCCTCATTCCAAGCATAACGTACTCGTTCATCGCTTTGGACTCGCCGATAGGCTCATTATCTATTATTATGCTCTCGCCCCTCAAATATGCATCGATATCGTAGGAATGAGCGAAACGCGCGCCGCCGAAATACGAATGAGCGGCAGGCCCGAATCCGAGATAATCCTCGCATCGCCAATATTTAAGATTATGCTTCGATTCTCTGCCGACTCTTGAAAAATTGCTTATTTCATATTTTTCGTAGCCGCCGTCGCATAAAAGTCTGCTCATTTCGGCATACATATCTCCAACCGTATCCTCGTCGGGCAATTCAAGCTCGTTTTGTCTGCGGTGAAAGTTAGTTCCCTCCTCCACGGTCAGACAGTACGACGAGATGTGCTCCGGAGCGAATTCCATCAAGGTCTCGACGGATGCCCTGAAGCTCTGCTGCGTCTGAAGCGGTATTCCGTACATCAGATCGCACGAGATATTATCAAATCCCGCGTCTCGGGCGTTGGAAAAGCTCCTTTTAAAGTCCTCAAATCCGTGTATGCGCCCAAGCGCGCGAAGCTCTTTGTCAGAAGCGCTCTGCATTCCTATGCTGAGTCGGTTAACTCCCGTTTTACGCAATGCCGAAAGTCCCGATGCGTCAAGAGTGCGCGGATTCGTCTCCGCCGTTATCTCGGCGTCGCAGGTGATGCCGAAATTCTTTTTTACCGCGTCAAGTATCGTCGATATCTGCTCACAAGAGAGCAACGTAGGAGTTCCGCCGCCGAAATAAACGGTATCTGCCACGGCAATATCGCCGCTCGACTTTATTTTTTCGGAAAAATCGGCAATTTCTGCGCAGAGTCGCTCCGTATAAAGCCTCTTCTTTTCGCCGTCTGCCCTCGTCACCGAGCAAAAATCGCAATAGTAGCACTTTGAAAGGCAAAACGGCACGTGGATATATATGCCAACGGTCTTTTCTGCCGCCATATCAGTCGTCGTCTCCAAGCTTGAGCACCGCCATAAACGCCTCGGGGGACACCTGAACGCTTCCGAGCTGACGCATCTTCTTCTTACCCTCCTTCTGCTTTTCAAGCAGCTTCTTCTTTCGGGTAATATCGCCGCCGTAGCACTTGGCAAGTACGTCCTTTCTCATAGCCTTGACGGTCTCTCTCGCAATGACCTTCGAGCCTATCGCCGCCTGTATCGGAACCTCGAAAAGCTGTCTCGGTATATTCTCCTTGAGCTTTTCCGCGATCCTTCTCGCTCTTGCGTACGCCTTCTCCTCGTGAACTATGAAGGAAAGCGCGTCGACCTGCTCGCCGTTGAGCAAAAAGTCGAGCTTGACGAGCTTTGACGGCTCGTAGCCCTTCAGCTCGTAGTCGAGTGACGCGTATCCGCGCGAGCGGCTCTTGAGCGCGTCGAAAAAGTCGTATATTATTTCGTTGAGCGGCAGATCGTAATGAAGCTCCACTCTCGTGCTGTCAAGATATTTCATATCGTGGAAGATTCCGCGGCGGTCCTGACAGAGATCCATAAGTCCGCCCACGAACTCGGTGGGGGTGATGATGCTCGCCTTAAGTCGGAGGCCAAGCGGTCTTAGGAAGACAATACTAATGGCCAAC
>JAZSJO010000042.1:0-4770 GCA_045534365.1 Eubacteriales bacterium | reverse complement strand
CCGGGTCTCTTTCTTACCGCTTCAAGACCCTCAAGGATCTGTATCTCGTTTTCGCCGTAATGATTTTCTTCAGCTTCCAACGGTTTTTTGATTTCTTCAGACATTTTTTTCTCCATATTTTCGTTTTTTTACTGATTGTTTTTCCAACTGTTAATAATTATCTATCGTCCTGCCCAAAAGAGCCGACGTTGATATCTGTGAAAAGCAGACCATATATTTTCCGTTTTCCTTATATAAAATAAAGGATTTCGGGATCTCGTCCTTTGCCGACACCACAAGGCCTGCTCTTTCTGCGTCGGTAAGGTATTTTCTCGTTATTATCGACACCGTGGAATTATCCATATCGAATATTCCTATAATGTCCTTTTCCCTGATTATTTTATTATTTCCCGCGTGAAGATACATATTTTAACCTCAATTACAGAAGCTTATATTCGCCTTTATTGACGCCTATAAGTCTGTCTGACACTATATCCTTTTTTTCACAGCAGGTGAGAATGACCTGCTTGCCGCCAAGGCTTGACAAAAGATACTCCCGTCTGCCGCCGTCAAGTTCACTCAGGACGTCGTCGAAGAGAAATACGGGATAATCTCCTCCCATATCCTCACGTATCATCTCGCCCTCGGCAAGCTTCAAGGCAAGAGACAGAGATCTTTGCTGTCCCTGAGAGGCGAAAATTCGCGCTCTGTTGCCGTTGAGGTCTATTTCCATATCGTCCTTATGTATTCCCCACAAGGTCGAGCCTGCGCCGATCTCGCGGTCGTGACGCGTGAAATAGAGCTCTCTGTAGGCCTCCTTACATTTTTCGATATCGAAGCGATCCTCGACCGAAAGCTTACACGACGAGATATACTCGATATCGGGCACCTCCCTGCCTCCCGTCATCTCAGAGAAGCAATTTTTTACATGCTCTTTTAATTTTTCTATATATTTTACTCTGTAATTGGTAATTATCGCCGCTTCGGTGGCAAGCTGCTCTGAAAAGACGTCGATGGTCGAATCAAACGCCGCTCTGTTGTCCTCCGCATCGCGTATTAAAGCATTTCGCTCTTTCAATATAGTCGCGTATCTCTGCAACGACTTCATATAAAGCGGTCTTATCTGCGATATCGCAACGTCAAGAAAATTTCGTCTCAACGCAGGCCCGTCTTTAATGATCAAAAGATGCTCGGGACAGAACAAGACTACCTTAAAGCAACCCACCATATCCGAGGTTCTGGCGACCTTGACTCTGTTCTGCTCGACTCGCTTCGCGCGTCTGTCCGAGAATATCCTCATAGATATCTCCATATCCCTCGTATCGTCGTGATAATTATTCCTTATAAAGCAGCCTTCCTCGCCAAATCTTATTACGTCCTTGTCCGTACCCTGACGAAAGCTTTTACCTAAAGCCGTCATATATATCGCCTCAAGCAGATTCGTCTTTCCCTGCGCGTTCTCGCCTATCAGTACGTTCGTCCCCTCGCAAAAGTCAACGTCTGCCATTGCTATATTTCTGAAATTTTCTACGTATATGTTTTGACAGAACATTGTTTTTCCTTTCTTGAGGAGATAGATGATACAATGATACCTACTTTTCTTGAAAGAAAAGCAGCAAAAGAACTTCCCCGATATTTTTTAGGCGCTCTAGTAGTGGAGCAGGATTTTCGCGGCATACCGCTAAAAAATCCCCCACTATCGTCATATATTGATAAGGTGTTTAATCCAAGACGTAAAGCGATATTTTAAGATAAGTTTATTTTGAAAAATACACTTTATTTTTCAAAAAATATTTTTTTGGAAGCTTTGGGAGGCTTGGAACATTTTCTCGAAAAGGTTCCAAATCGCGTCCTCCCACCCTCGCATCCTCGCGTCCTTTTAATCTCTCGTTCTTACGGGAAGAAGCATAAAAAGCTCCTTATCGCCCTCGTCGTCACAAGGCTCGACGTTTATGCTCATAAGAGGCGAGGACATAGATATCTTAATGTTATCGCTTCTGCAGGCTCTTATCGAATCGATAAGGTATCTGTTATTGAATGCGATCGAGATATCGTCTCCCGTGTGGTCAACGCCAAACTCGTCGTAAATACTGCCCGCGGAGGAAACTGCGGAGACCTTGAAGGTATCCTCATTCACTTCAACGCGAACGTGAGCTCTGACGCTACCTGCAATTCTCTCTTCAGTAATAAGAGAAGCCTTTTCAAGAGCCGCGATGATCCTCTGCTTGGGAGCTACGACCTCGATCTTGTGATTCTTTATAATAATTCTGTTATAGTCAACGTATTCGCCGTTGATAAGTCTTGTAAAGAATATAAGGTCGTCAAATACAAGCACCATATTCTTATGGCTCATATAAACGGTAAGAGAATCCTCCTCGTCGTCGGAAAGAAGCTTGACTATCTCGTTGACCGACTTAACGGGAACTATAAAGGAGAATTCAACTCCTCTTTCGGAATTCTCGAGCTTCTTAAGCTCTGCCTCAGACTCGCAGACCGCAAGCTTGAATCCGTCGCAGGCAACGACGCTTATCTTGCCGTCCTCAGTTCTGATATAACAGCCGTTGAGCACGGGTCTGGGCTCGTTTACACCCATAGCGTAGGATACCTTTGAAAGCATCTTCTTAAGGTCTGCCTGACCTATAACAAATCCCTTTTCGGTCTTAAGATCGGGGATCTCGGGGAAATCCTCCGCCTTAAGCGCGCCCGTACGGTGAGAGCTCTTTCCGCACTCGAAAATTACGCCGAGCTTTGAGTCAACGGTAAGGGTTATATCCTCTCCGTCCATTACCTTTAAGGTCTGGTTGAATTTCTGCGCGTTGATGATGTAAGAGCCCTGCTCCAGAACCTCTGCCTCGACCGTTATCTTGATACCCTTTTCGAGATCGAACGCGGTCATATCGCACGAGTCGGGAGAATTTGCTTCGATAAGGATTCCGTCTGCCGCGCTGAGCGTGCTCTTTCCCGAAACTACGCTCATAAGCGGAGATATCTTGTTCATGATGTACTGTCTGTTAAAAGTAATTTTCATTTTTCTCCTCCGTTACCTTCTTTCACTGAAATCCCTCGCGCACGCGAGAGAATGAAAGAATGATTGATTGAATTTTAGTAAAAGTATTAATGACTCTTAAATTGTGGGAAACGTAGCTTGTCTTTTCCACTCAAGGAAAACTTATCCACAGCAAATGTCGGTTTCAAGTGAGGATCTATGGAAAAATTTTCTCAAAAATCTCTCTTTTTTCTCAAAAACGCTTAAAAATTCGTCATAAAACGCTTAAACCGTCAGATTTCTTAAAATTTAGAGTTTTCAACATCTTGAAATATATGTTGAAATGTGGAAAACGTGGGAATTCTTTTGTCTTCGTGTATTATCTTGATCAAAAATCTGTTGAAAAGCTTTTTAATCTTTAATTTCCTTAATAAGATCGTTTATCTCTATCTCGATAGCGGGAGAAGAGTTTATTTTCTTCTCTATAGTATCTATAGACGAAATTACGGTCGAGTGGTCTCTGTTGAAGAGCTTTCCAATATTGGGAAGAGACATCTCGGTAATAGTTCTTATGAGATATATCGCTATGTGCCTTGCCTGAGCGACCTCCTTGACTCTCGACTTACCCGTAAGGTCTGCCTTGTCAACGTCGTATTTATTCTGTATTGCCGTGAATATCTTATCCACGGTCACGTTTACGGGCTCAGCTCCTCCGAGCAGCTCGGTCATAATACTCTTGGCTCTCTCGATAGTTATTTCGTTACCCTCAAGGAATTTGATCGCCACGAGCTTTTTGACGGCTCCCTCTATCTGACGGATATGAGAGCGGAGATTTTCCGCAAGGTAGGTTATTATCTCGTCGGAGACGCTTATTCCCGCCTGCGCTATCTTCGTCTTGAATATTGCGATCCTCAGCTCAAGATCGGGCGGCTGGATATCCGCTATAAGTCCCCATTCGAATCTCGTCTTAAGTCTGTCCTCAAGAGTCTTGATGTCTTTTGGAGGACGGTCGGAGGTCAGGATTATCTGCTTACCCTCCTCGTAGAGCGCGTTGAAGGTATGGAAGAATTCCTCTTGCGTTGTCACCTTGCCCGCGATGAACTGGATATCGTCGATAAGAAGCACGTCGCAGGAGCGGTATTTATCCCTGAACTTTGACATCGACTTTTTAGCCAGACTTTCTATCATCTGGTTGGTAAAATCCTCGCCCTTTATGTAGATGATGTCGGCAGACGGATTCTTGGTCTTTATCTCGTTCGTGATAGCGTAAAGCAGGTGAGTCTTACCAAGACCGCTGGGTCCGTAGATGAAGAGAGGATTGTAGTCCTGCGCAGGCTTGTCCGCTACGGCGACACACGCCGCGTGAGCGAATTTATTTGAGCTTCCGACGATAAAGTTATCAAAGGTATATTCAAAGTTTACCGTAGGCATCGTAGAGCCGAGAGAAGATATATCGCTGATCTCGCTCTCCTCTGTCTGCTCTCTTTCAGGTAGGATATCCTCGTTTGCGATCTGATGTCTTATATCCTCTATCTTCAAGGAAGGATTTCTGAATCTGACTACTATGTTTATATGGAAGCCCATAAGCTCCTCAAAGAGAGACTCGAGCTGTGAGAGATATTTCTCCTTGATGGTATTCATTTTGAATTCGGTGCTTGTGGTCATAGTAAGAGTATCGTTTGAAAACGAGGTTATCTCTATATCTCCAAACCATAGATTCATAGCGGTGGTGCTGAGCTGCTGCTTCATGCTATCCTGAACCATAAGGCAGTATTCTTTTGTCTCTCTTAAGTAGTCCATATGGG
>JAZSJO010000189.1:0-5407 GCA_045534365.1 Eubacteriales bacterium | reverse complement strand
GTTTGTCCAATTCAACAAGTGAATTTTTGCTTTAAGATATGCTCTGTAGTGTGGGGAGATTTCTTAAAGAGGGGAGATCTTTTTCTCCCCTCTTTAAGCGGCGTTTCTTTGGTTCAGCAATGCTTGCATTGCGTGTCGCTTGCGACTGGTTTCATTGCCGACGAGGGCAAGAAATGAACGTAAAAAAGAATTAGATAAACTGCAATTTACCGAAATCAAAAGCTCTTTACGCCAACGGTTCAAAGTCCGACACGCCTCCCTCCAAAGCCAAAAAGTAACCCGACTCCTTCTTCAAAATTACCATAAATTTAGGGGTTACATTTTTTCTCGATAAGTATTATAATATTATTAGGTAACAAACGAGCAAAGAAGGAGACCTGTATGGAGTTGATACTTATCAGTAATACGAAGCTTAAGATAATGTTAAGCGAAAGCGATATGCGACAGTACAGAATAAGCGAGGAGGCGGATTGCGCCGAGGCAGATACGAGACGCGCTATCAGAAATCTGCTTGAAAAGGCGAGAGAGCAGATAGGCTTTAATACCGAGGGCTCGGAGATATTCGTCCAGCTCTACACCTCAAGAAAGGGCGGTTGTGAGCTTTTCGTCACGAAGACCTCTCTTGAAGATCCTGCCGAGAAAAGCCGCGAGGAAATAAAAAGCTCTGTAAAGGCAAGTGAAAAGAAGACGAAAAGGCAGGTATCTCTGCCCGAAAGGTCGTTTATTGAAAAAGATATTCAACAAATATCGGGGGCTGCCGAGGCAAAAAGGCAGAGTCCTAAGACTCAGGCGGGCGGAAGAATAGCCTTTTCCTTCCCCGATGTCAAGGCTTTATGCAAGGTGTGTAAAATATTAAATGATAACGGACTCACACCTCAAAGCCGCGCCTTTGCCGACGGTGACGGAAATTGCTATCTTTTACTGCTAAACACGGGCACGTCGGCTTACGCGAGGCTCGACAAGCTCACCTTTATTCTTGAATATGGCAAAAGAGAAAATCCCGATTGTCTCGCATCTTACATAAGTGAGCACGGCAAGGAGATCTGCTCGCGTAATGCTATTGAGACACTGTGTGGGCTTTAAATTGCAGTTTAGCGAAGTTTTTACTAACTTTTCTTGTCACCAGTGACAATGAAAACAGCGTGTCGCTTGCGACTGGTTTCATTGCCGACGAGGGCAAGAAATGAACATAAAAAAACAATTCGACAAATCAAAATTTGAAACCGTATTCCTCAACGCAACTATAAATTTTCAAAAAAACGCCTTCGGCTATTGAAATCGGGGGCGTTTTTTGATATAATAAATATATATTTGTTAAAGCACGAAAGGACGAAGCAAATTATGGGATGGGAAGAACTCAAAAAAAGCTGTGAGGAATGCAGAAAATGCTCTCTCTGCGAAACGCGTACTAACTGCGTCTTCGGAGTCGGTAATCAAAACGCCTCTCTTATGTTCGTTGGCGAAGCTCCCGGTGAGCAGGAGGACAAAACGGGTATTCCCTTCGTCGGCCGCGCGGGACAGCTTCTCGACAAGTTCCTTTACGCCGTCGACATCGACCGCGAGGACGTTTACATCGCTAATATTCTGAAATGCCGTCCGCCCAAAAACCGCGATCCTCTTCCCGAGGAGGAGGACGAGTGCATCGGCTTTTTGCGCGAGCAGGTCGCGCTCATCGATCCCAAGGTCATCGTATGTCTTGGCAGGATAGCCGCTATGCGACTCATAAAGCCCGATTTCAAGATAACTCAGGAGCACGGCACATGGTTTAAAAAGGGCAACTATCTTATGACCGCGGTCTATCACCCCGCGGCGCTCCTGCGCGATCCCCGAAAAAAAGAGGATATGCTCGAGGATATGAAAAAGATCAAGGAGAAGCTTCTCGAGGATTGATCCCGAGAAGATCAAACGAAAAATATGAATTTTAACGCACTCAACGTCGTCGTAGCAACGCTTTTCGTGGTTATGGCGGTGGGCTTCGTATGCAGAAAGCTGGGAATTATCGACGACGTAGCCTCAAAAAAGCTTTCAAGGCTCATTCTGACCGTCGGTCAGCCCGCCCTGCTCATCAATTCTCTCGCAAGCGCCGAATATTCCGAAAAAACCTTGAAGACCGCGGGAATTATGACGATACTCGGTTTACTTTTTCATATCGTTCTCGCGATTATCGCTTATTTCCTCGCTATACCGACGAAAAGCGTTATCGACGAAAGAAAGCTCACCGAGTTTTCGCTTATCTTCGCAAACTGCGCCTTTATAGGCTTCCCGATATTCGAGGCTCTGCTCGGAGCGGAGGGAAAATTTATGGCGTCCTTCCTTATCATAAGCTTCAACGTGCTTATATGGACCTGGGGACTTGCTATTATGGCAAGAGGCAGAAGCGACATCAAGATGACCTGGAAAAAGGTGGTCTTTAATTTCGGCACGGTTCCCTGCGCTATCGGATTTATCTTCTTTATGCTGAAAGCCCCCGCCATCGGTCTTGAGCTTCCCTCGTTCATCTCTCAGGCTATGCAGTATCTTCAAAATCTCTGCACGCCCATCTCGCTTCTCGTTACGGGCGCGCTTATCGCTACCCAAAGCCCCAAAAAGATCTTCTGCTCCTGGAAGCTTTATTATTTCAACGCCATAAAGCTCATAGGACTTCCCGTGATCATCTGCCTTGCGTCAAAGCTCATCATTACGCTTTTCAATATTCCAAGCGGCGAGATATACGCCGTATTCTTCACCGCCGCGGCGGCTCTCCCCACCGCGTCCTCCGCAACTATGATGGCGGAGACCTACGGACTCGACTCGGGATATTCCTCCTTGCAGGTAGGCACGTCCTCTCTGCTATCGGTGCTGACGCTTCCGCTGACGATGATAATAGCTCAATGGATATTGTCAATTTAATAATAAAAAAAGGACAGTGAACGTAAAAATTCTCTGTCCTCTTTTCTTCGCGACTATTGCCTTGATTAATAACGCTTTTTGGTCTGCCAAGTAATGTTTTCGTCAAATTCCAAAGTTTTGTTGACAAATCGGCAGAATTGTGGTAAAATATACTCGTCACACAAATTGAATATACTAAAACCGGTAAAGGGAAAATAATTTTGGTAAAAAGTGTTTTCTCTCTTTTCTCAACCCGTTACTGGTGAGCAATTTGTGTGACAACAATTAGGGAGATGCATTTTTTCGGTGCGTTTCTTCACGGGACGCACTTTTTTATACGCTGACAGGGGGCTTATATGAGCAAGGAATTTCCAAAAAAGATAATAGATATTACAGGCGTAGAGCTCACACCGGGAAAGCCTGCCGTTTGTCTTGGCAACGGAGAGCAAGGCTTTGAGTGTTGTTGTGACGAGTGCGACTTTTGTTTGCTTTGTTTTACCGAATTTGATCAAAATTGAAAAAGGACGAGAAAACCTCGTCCTTTTTAATTTTTATAAAGCTTCTGCCTGTTATTCGTTTATATCGTTGTAATATACTATCTCGTCGGGCAGGTGCAGTCCGAGCTTTTTTCTTGCCACGCGCACTATATAATCGTAATCAACGGGACTGTCGATAAGATACTCGAGATGATCTATCTCGTCGTTCAATCGGTCGTATCTCTCCTCAAGCCGCTCGATCTCGCGCTGATATTCGTTGTATTTCATTATTCCCGTTATAAACATAGCTATGGAGGCTATAAGAAGAATGGTGATGAGCGTTCGCAAAAGCACCTTTGAAAAGGGCGCTGAAAGTCCCAGCTTTACCGCTGTTTCAAGATTTTTATCGTTTTTCTCGGCTATTTCAAGCTCGGTCATCTTCTCGTATTCCAAAGCTGACTCGTCCCTGCTTTTTGTAAACCGCTTTACCCAACGCATAAAGGCTGCTCTCCCTTCCTTCGTTATCCTCGGGTGTGACCGTATCCGCCGCTTCAGCCGCGGCGATCCTTGCCTCACGCCTTCTTTTTCTTTCTTCCTTTATTTTACCAATTATTCTGCCGATTGTCAAGTGATAGAGCGAAATTGCGAGGCAAAATATCTTCCTTACGGGTATATATATCAAGCCGAGCAGTTTTTTCACCGCGCTCTTGACGATCTTCACTATCCTTTCGTTCAATTTCAGCATCAGTCTGCCAGGTCCTAAGTAATACACCAGAAATCCCGACGCAAGACCGAGATAGGTCATTCCCCGAAAGAAGCCGCGCGCCGTATGATACATAAGGATTATCGAGACTAACCCCGCAATCAGCCAAAACAGGATATCACAAACGAAGGTAAGCGCAAAGAGAAGGATCTCTCTTGCCTTCGAGCTCTTTTTTGGCGAAATATCGTTATATCTGACACCGCAGAGCATTTTGAAGGCGCGTATGACCTCGTAGACAAGCCCGAGGATGACTCCGCACAAAAACGCCCTCACAAGCAGACAGAGAAGCGTATCCTGAGAAATATCAATCATTTTTTCTTCCGAAAAGTCCCCTCTTCTGCGCGGGCTTGCTGTCAAAATAGTAAACTCCGTTGACTCTGCCCTCTATCTCGACTCTGCCGTCGGTAATGCTCAACACTTTGACGTGAAGCCCCTCGCCCTCCACCGCCATGCTTCCGCAGAGAGTCTGAAGCACCACTCCGCTCTCGTCAAAGCTGACTACGTCCTCAACACCGCTCACACTTATTCCCTCCCTCGCCTTTGAGGAGAAGGCGTGAGCGTTCGCGTTTATGTCATTCATAAAAAATACCTCCGCATATATGTACGTCAATACACTATATGCGGAGTATTTCCTGATTATTCAATTACCTCGTAAAGCGAAGCCGCGTCTGCCTTTGCCGTATGCTCTCTTACGTCGATCACTCTGACCTTGAGAGTTCTCTGACCGAAGCTCACGGAGATAACATCGCCCTCCTTAACGTCGTAGGACGCCTTGGCGGGTCTGCCGTTGACCGTGACGTGCTCGGCGTCGCACGCGTCGTTGGCGACGGTCCTCCTCTTTATGATCCTTGAAACCTTCAGATATTTGTCAAGTCGCATTAGCCGTTAACTTTGTCCTTAAGGCTGCTGCCTGCGCTGAATGCAACGTACTTGGATGCGGGGATAGCAACTGCTTCGCCTGTCTTGGGGTTTCTGCCGGTTCTAGCCTCACGGGTCTTAACCTCAAAGCCGCCGAAGCCGGTGATCTTTACTTCCTCGCCTGCTGCGAGAGCTGCGGTGATAGCGTCAAGAACTGCGGAAACTGCTTCTGCGGAAGCCTTCTTGGTCATGCCAGTAAGTCGGATCGTAAGCATCTCGTTCTGTGAGCCAACGAGTTGGCCATTAGTATTGTCTTCCTAAGACCGCTTGGCCTCCGACTTAAACCGGTGATCTTTACGTCATCGCCTGCAGCGAGAGCTGCTGTGATAGCGTCAAGAACTGCGGAAACTGCTTCTGCGGAAGCCTTCTTGGTCATGCCAGT
>JAZSJO010000154.1:0-2101 GCA_045534365.1 Eubacteriales bacterium | reverse complement strand
TTAAGAGGAGAAGAAGTCTGCGCGTTCGGTAGACTTCGCTAACCGAACTGCTCCGACATCCTCCCCTCTTAACCCAAAAAGGTGTTTATTAAATACAACAAGTGAAATTTTGCTTTAAGATATGCTCTGTAAGGAGGGGAGATTTCTTAAAGAGGGGAGATCTTTTTCTCCCCTCTTTAAGCGGCGTTTCTTGGATACTTCTTGTCGACGGGGACAAGAAGTATCATAAAAAAACAATTCGACAAATCAAAATTTGAAGTCGTCGTTCGTATATTTTTGCAAAGATAAAACATCTCTAAACAGTTCAAATAATAACTTTTATCGCGAAATATGTAAATAAACCGTTAACAAGAGGCGGTTTCGCTTGACTTTTATATACCCTTATGCTATGATACATAATACAAAATAAATTCAAAAGGAAGGTAAGCGGAAATGGATGACGGCGATAGTACGGACACTACTTGTATTATGTGTAATGCCTTAACTGTTGTGCGTGCGTTTCATTATATTTCATAAACGTGTGGCATAGCCTAACTTTTTTCTCTGAAATGATAGGAGAGAGGGGGATAGGTCTATGCTTTTTTGCGTTTTTGGATTTTAATGAAATTACAAACAACTTTTACAGGAGATCACCATGTACATAGGGCCTATATTATTACAGATCGTTCTTATCGCGCTTAATGCGATATTTGCAAGTGCCGAAACGGCATTTTTATCAATGAACTCCACGAAGCTGGAGAAAATGATGGAGGAAGGAAACAAAAAGACGAGAAAAAGAGCGAAGAGACTTCAGAAGCTCACAAAAGACTCCTCCAAATTCTTATCTACTATTCAGGTCGCAATAACCCTTGCGGGATTTCTCGGTTCTGCGTTCGCGGCTGATATGTTTGCTGAGCCGTTGACCGACTGGTTTAACGAATTTGGCTTTATCAAGGATAACGGAATAATTATTCCCGAATCTGTATTCGTTATTTTGATAACCCTCTTACTCTCCTTCTTCAGCATAGTTCTCGGAGAGCTTGTTCCTAAAAAGATAGCAATGAAGAATGCTGAAAAGCTTTCTCTTGGACTTTCGGGCTTTATTCGCTTTATGTCCTGCATATTCGCGCCTTTCGTGTGGATACTTACCAAGACCACCAACGGCATCCTTCGTATGTTTGGCATCAATCCCAACGAGGAGGAAGAGGCGGCAAGCGAGGAGGAGATACGCATTATGCTTGATACCTCAAGCGAAGCTGGAGCTATCGACAGTATGGAAAACGAGATGATACAGAACATCTTTGAGTTCGACGATATCCTCATTTCCGAGGTCTGCACACACCGCAGAGACGTTGATATGCTTTATAAGGAAGACACGCTTGAAGAGTGGAGAGAGAAGATAATTCAGTCCAGACACGGTTTTTATCCCATCTGCGGCGAGGATGCCGACGATATAGTTGCTATCCTTAATATAAGAAAATTCTTCCGTACCGATTGCAAGAGCGTGGATCAGGCTATCAAGCTTGCTTCCGAGAAGCCTTATTTCGTTCCCGAAAACATGAAGGCGGACGTGCTTTTCACCAATATGAAGGAAAGCAGAAATTACTTTGCTATCGTAGTTGACGAATACGGCGGAACGAGCGGAGTTATAACCATCCACGACCTTCTTGAGCTTCTCGTAGGCGATATGGGAGACAAAGACGAGGTCGTAGTTGAGGAGATAGTTTGCCTCAACGAGGAGACGAAGGAGTGGAAGATACTCGGCTCTGCGTCTTTGACGAAGGTGGCAGAGGATCTCGGCGTTACCTTTGATACCGAGGATTGCGATACCTTTGGCGGATATATTTTCGGTCTTCTCGGCGAGATACCCGACGACGGAACGAAGCTTGATCTTGAGACCGACGACTTGACTATTAAGGTAGAATCGGTAGTCGACCACAGAATCGAATCGACTCTCGTAACGGTCAAGGAAAGACCCGCTGACGAGGATGAGGACGAGGATATCGACGATGATGACGAAGACGAGGACAAGAAGAAGCGAAAGAAGAAGTCTGATAAGTCCGAGGACGAAGAAGCTTTGACCGACGCTGAATAAAAATGAACGACTGCTTTACAAAAGACG
>JAZSJO010000191.1:0-5695 GCA_045534365.1 Eubacteriales bacterium | reverse complement strand
TTAAGAGGAGAAGAAGTCTGCGCGTTCGGTAGACTTCGCTAACCGAACTGCTCCGACATCCTCCCCTCTTAACCCAAAAAGGTGTTTATTAAATACAACAAGTGAAATTTTGCTTTAAGATATGCTCTGTAAGGAGGGGAGTTTTCTTAAAGAGGGGGGATCTTTTTCTCCCCTCTTTAAGCGGCGTTCTTTTGGGAGAGCAAATGCTCGCATTTGCGAGCCGAAGCGCAGCGTAGGCAATTTTCCTGCCGACGGGGGCAGAAAATGAACATAAAAAGAAACTTATATACTGCAATTTGTGTATTAAAGAAAATCAAAAAGAGGAAGCTTCCGAAGAAGCTTCCTCTTTTTCACAGAATTATATCTTAATTCTCGGGAACGATAAGGCCGTAGTTGCCGTCCTTTCTCTTATATACGACGCAGGTCTTCTCGGTGACCGAATCGTTAAAGACGAAGAAGGTATGTCCCAGCAGATTCATCTGCATGATAGCCTCCTCGGGAGACATCGGGGTATATTCAAAGGTCTTCGTTCTGATGATGGTCTCGGTGTCCTCGACCTCCTCGCCGACCGAAGCCGCCGCAACGGCGTCGTCGGGAATGATACCCTCGCGCAGCTTTTTGCGCAGACGTGTTTTGTTCTTTCTTATCTGTCTTTCTATATTATCAATTGATTTATCAAGCGCATCTCTGAAGCTTTCGGCGTCGACCTCGCTTCGAAACAGGGTATTTGAGGCCTTGATAGTTATCTCAAGTGTAGAAAGATTGCGTTTGTGACTTAAGGTCACGGTAGCGCTTCCTTCCTCGCCGAAATACTTGTCAAGCTTAGCCAGCTTTTCGTTGATCATAGCCTTGGTGTCTTCATACACATTCAACTGTCTGCCGATAATGTTGGTTTTCATAAGGTACCTCCTCTGTCGTTGTCATCCATGTGACAAAATTGCGGACGGGCCATCCTCTTGATGACCGTATGCAGAGCGCCTTCGTCAGCCTTGCGGCTTTTGCCGGTAGGTTGTACGAGGTCACAGCCTGCCAACTAACAGTACACTTTTGCATCCTGTTATATAGATTATACCAAATTTTATCTTGAAATAAATGACAAAAAAATTAACATTGTGCAAATTTTATGAAAATTGACTCGTTAAATCAAATTTTATTGTATATTTTTGCGACAAAAAACCTTCCTGCCCGATATTTTGCGATGTTTACAAAGCGCTTTTCCGAAGGTTTGCAAGGTTAGTCTCCGCTAACTGAAACGTCTTGAAAATAAAGGGAAAAATAACAATAAAACATTGACATAAAATTATCAGATTCTCTTGACATTCACGCATTATTTTGTTATAATAAATAGGAATGAGTATTTATATGTCAACAGAATACTCATATCTGTAATTTGTAAAGGAGTGATAAGGATGGGCTTTTTAGAAGGAAAAACGCTTTTGGTAACGGGCGGCGGACGAGCAGTCCTCTCCGACGGTAAGGCGGGCTCTATCGGATACGGTATCGCAACGGCATACGCCAAAGAGGGCGCGAACATCGTTATCACGGGAAGAAATATGCAAAAGCTGCTTGACGCAAAGGAAGAGCTTGAGCGTCTTTACGGCGTCAGAGTGCTTCCCGTCAAGGCGGACATCGCGGCAGGGCAGGATAACGCGAAGATCGCGAGGGAAGTGGTCGAAAAGACTATTGCCGAGTTCGGACGTATCGACGTGCTTATAAATAACGCTCAGGCGTCTGCGTCGGGCGTGACTATCGCAGACCACACCACAGAGCAGTTCGACCTCGCTATATATTCGGGACTTTACGCGACCTATCATTATATGCAGGCTTGCTACCCATATCTCAAGGAGACGAAGGGAAGCGTTATCAACTTCGCGTCGGGCGCGGGACTTTTCGGAAACTTCGGTCAGTGCTCCTACGCGGCGGCAAAGGAAGGCATCAGAGGCCTTACGAGAGTTGCGGCGACCGAGTGGAGCCGTGACGGCATCAACGTAAACGTGGTTTGTCCCCTCGCCTGGACGGCACAGCTTGAGGGCTTCAAGAACGCTTACCCCGAGGCGTTTGAAAAGAACGTTCACACTCCCCCCGCAGGATACTTCGGAGATCCCGAGGCAGATATCGGAAGAGTATGCGTTCAGCTTGCAAACCCCGACTTCAAGTATATGACGGGAGAAACGATAACCCTTGAGGGCGGTCTCGGACTCCGTCCTTAAATCTAAAAAACAATAACTTGTTTAAAAATAATTTATATCATATTAAGGAGGGCTAAAAATGGCTCATTTAAGTGATGCTTCTGTTGCAAAGATCAATGAGATCTGCGACAGATACGCAAACGAAAAAACACCCTTGATGATGATCCTCAGCGCCATTCAGAAGGAATACGGATATATTCCTCTTGAGGTCCAGGAGATAGTCAGCAAGAAGACCGGTATCAGCGTTTCCGAGATCTACGGCGTTGTTACCTTCTACTCTTTCTTCTCCCTTAAGCCCAAGGGAAAGTACGTCGTAGGCGTTTGCCTTGGTACCGCTTGCTACGTTAAGGGCGCGCAGCAGGTTATCGACAAGTTCTCCGAGCTTCTCGGAATTGCTCCCGGAGAGACCACCGAGGACGGTATGTTCACTCTCGACGCGCTTCGTTGCATCGGTGCGTGCGGTATCGCTCCCGCGGTTTCCATCAACGGCAAGGTTTACCCCAAGGTTGAGGTTTCTGCAATTGCAAAAATCATTGAAGATCTTCGTGCAGAAGGAGGACAGAACTAATGATTAAGAATTTTGAAGAACTCGCTAATCTGCAGGCTGTCTGCACCGCTACTCTTGGCGACAAGTTCAGCGGCAAGGGCGAAAAAAGAGCTATAGTTCTTTGCGGCGGTACGGGATGCCTTTCCTCCAATTCCGCAGAGATCAAGGAAAAGATCGACAGACTTCTCACAGAAAAGGGTCTTACCGAGCGAGTTTCCTGCAACATAGTAGGTTGCTTCGGCTTCTGCTCTCAGGGTCCCTTCGTAAAGATATACCCCGAGGATACTCTTTACCGTCTCGTTCAGATCGACGATGTTGAGGAGATCATCGAAAAGGACATCATCGGCGGTGAGGTAGTTGAGAGACTTCTCTACGTTGATCCCGCTACTAATGAAAAGGTAGTTAAGCAGGACGATATCAACTTCTACAAGAAGCAGAAGAGAATCGCTCTCCACGGCTGTGGCGTTATCAACCCCGAGGACATCAACGAGGCTCTCGGAGCAGGTGCTTTCGCAGGTCTTGCAAAGGCGCTTCAGATGGATAGAGCCGACGTTATCAAGGAAGTTCTCGATTCCGGTCTCAGAGGACGCGGAGGCGGCGGATTCCCCACGGGCAGAAAGTGGCAGTTCGCATTCGCTCAGCCCGACGGCGAGAAGTACGTAGTTTGTAACGGTGACGAGGGCGACCCCGGCGCATTTATGGACCGTTCGATTCTCGAGGGCAACCCCTTGGCAGTTATCGAGGGTATGGCTATCGCAGGATACGCTATCGGCGCGCAGAACGGTTATTTCTACGTTCGCGCAGAGTATCCTATCGCAGTTGCTCGTCTCCAGAAGGCGATCGATCAGGCTACCGAGATGGGACTTCTCGGCGACAACATTCTCGGAACTAACTTCTCCTTCCGCGCGCACATCCGTCTCGGCGCGGGCGCATTCGTTTGCGGTGAGGAGACCGCTCTTCTGAACTCCATCGAGGGTCAGAGAGGTATGCCTCGTCCCCGTCCTCCGTTCCCCGCAGTTAAGGGACTTTGGGGCTGTCCTACTAGCGTTAACAACGTTGAGTCGCTCGCTTGCGGTCCTTACATACTCCGCAACGGTGCTGAGAGCATTTCCTCTATGGGTACCGAGAAGAGTAAGGGTACCAAGGTATTCGCGCTTGGCGGTAAGGTTAATAACGTCGGTCTCGTTGAGGTTCCCATGGGAACGACTCTCCGCGAGCTTATCTACGACATCGGCGGCGGTATCCCCGGCGGCAAGAAGTTCAAGGCTATCCAGACGGGTGGTCCTTCGGGCGGATGCTTGACCGAAAAGGATCTCGATACTCCCATCGACTTCGACAACCTCGTAGCTAAGGGCTCTATGATGGGCTCGGGCGGAGCCGTCGTAATGGATGAGGACAACTGTATGGTCGACGTTGCAAAGTTCTATATGGAATTTACCTGCGACGAGTCCTGCGGTAAGTGTACTCCCTGCCGCGTAGGTACGAAGAGACTTCACGAGTATCTCGTTAAGATCTGCGACGGTAAGGCAACTATGCAGGATCTTGAGGATATGGAAGCATTGGCTCAGGCTATTCAGGCAGGCTCGCTCTGCGCTCTCGGTCAGACCGCTGCTAACCCCATTCTCTCGACTCTCAAGTCCTTCAGAGAAGAGTATATCGCTCACGTAGTTGACAAGAAGTGTCCCGCTAAGGTATGTAAGAATCTTATGTCTTACGTTATCGAGAAGGATAACTGTTGGGGATGCGGACTCTGCGCAAGACAGTGTCCCGTTGACGCTATTACCGTCACCGATTACACCGCTCCCGGCAAGAAGAAGCCCGCTTACACTATTGACGCTAACAAGTGCGTTAAGTGCGGTCTTTGTATGTCTTCTTGTAAGTTCAAGGCAATAGTTAAGAAATAAGGGGGATATTACAAATGGCATTAATAAACATTAAAATAGAAGGCGTTTCCTATCAGGTTGAAGAGGGAATGACCATACTTGAGGCTGCAAAGGCTTGCGGATACGAGATCCCCACTCTTTGCGCGTTCAACCACGGAGAATGCAACAAGGGCTCTTGCCGCGTATGTCTCGTTGAGGCTACGGGCGCTCGCGGTCTCGTTGCATCCTGCGTATACCCCGTAAACGAGGGTATGGAGATCACTATCTCCTCCCCCAAGGCAGTAGCGGCAAGAAGAGCGAGCGTTGAGCTTCTTCTCTCCAACCACTCTATGCTCTGCCAGACCTGCGACAAGAACGAAAAGTGTGAGCTTCTCCACGTTGCTCGTCTTACCGGCGCTCGCGACAATATGTTCCAGGGCACAAAGACCGAGACCACCGTTGACGAGATCAGCCCCTCTATCGTTCGCGATACTTCCAAGTGCGTTCTCTGCGGTCGTTGCGTAGCAAGATGCTCGAACGCTCACGGAAACGGCATTATCGGCTTCCAGAACAGAGGCTTCAAGACCATTATAGGCCCTGCTGAGAACAGAAGCTTCACCGAGTCTCCCTGTATCCTCTGCGGACAGTGCGTAAACGTATGTCCCACGGGCGCTCTTATGGAAAAGAGCGAGATCGCAAAGGTAGACGCGGCTATGAAGGCAGGCAAGTACGTTGTTGTTCAGACCGCTCCCGCCGTTAGAGCTGCTCTTGGCGAGGAATTCGGTATGAAGCTCGGTACTCCCGTATCAGGCAAGTTGGTTGCCGCTCTCAAGCGCCTTGGCTTCAAGAAGGTATTCGATACCAACTATGCTGCTGACCTTACCATTATGGGGGCGGCGTCAAAGCTTCTTGGCAGAATCAAGAACGGCGGCGCGCTTCCTATGATCTACTCGTGCTCGCCCGGTTGGGTCAACTATGCAGAGATCTACTACGGCGATTGCCTCGATCACATTTCTTCTTGCAAGTCTCCTCACGAGATGATGGGTGCTATTCTCAAGCACTACTATGCAGCTAAGATCGGCGTTGCTGCTGAGGAT
>JAZSJO010000019.1:0-8885 GCA_045534365.1 Eubacteriales bacterium | reverse complement strand
GGTCTTGCGCGTGAGACGGCTATCAGCTTCGATAAGCCTTTGAATATCCCCGCGCGCGTAGTTAAAGAGCTTGGCGACGGCGACAAGATAGAAAATTATCTTTCCGTTAAGATAAGCGACCCCGATCTATGCTACAGATACGCGGCAAAGGTAGTAAAGAACGTAAAAATTGCTCCTTCTCCGCTCTGGCTCAGAATGAGACTCCGCGCCGCAGGCGTTCGCCCCATTAACAATATCGTTGACATTACCAACTACGTAATGCTTGAATACGGTCAGCCTATGCACGCGTTTGATTACGCAATGCTCGACGGATCGGCAATTAACGTGCGCAGAGCATGTGACGGTGAGCTTTTCAAATCTCTTGACGACAAGGATCATGTGCTCGACAGCACTATGCTCGCTATCTGCGATGAAAAGAAGCCCTGCGCTCTCGCAGGCGTTATGGGCGGAGCTAACAGCGAGATCAAGGACGGTACTGCTACGGTAGTATTTGAGTCGGCTTGCTTCTCGGGCCCCTCCGTACGCGGTACCGCAAAGAAGAACGGTATGAGAACCGAGTCCTCTTCCCGCTTTGAAAAGGGCCTTGACCCCGAAAACTGTATGGCAGGACTGTTGCGCGCTTGTGAGCTCGTTCAGCTTCTCGAAGCAGGTGACGTGGTTGACGGCACTATCGACGTTTACCCCACCAAGCCCGAGGCAGTAAAGCTTCCTCTCGACGTTGAAAAGATAAATAAATTTCTCGGCGTTGAGCTTACCTACGACTATATGAAGGATATTCTCGAACGTCTTGATTGCTCTGTCGTGGGCAACGAGATAACCGTTCCCTCCTTCAGAAGCGACCTTACCTGTATGCAGGATATTGCCGAGGAGATAATCAGAATCTACGGCTACAACAAGATAAAGTCCACCTGTATCTACGCAGAGACCACGCAGGGCGGCAGAACTCCCAAGCAGCAGTACGAGGTTGATTGTGAGCATCTGCTCTACGGCATGGGCTTTGACCAGATACAGACCTTCTCCTTCATCTCTCCCAAGTACTACGATAAAATCAGAATGGTCGCCGACAGCAAGCTTCGCAAGAGCGTTGTCATCAGCAATCCTCTTGGCGAGGATACGAGCGTTATGCGTACCGTAGCGCTTCCCTCTATGATGGAGGTAGTTGCGAGAAATATCAATTTCTCGAACGAGGACGTTCGCCTCTTTGAAATGGCGACCACGTATATTCCTAATGACAACGAGGAGCTCCTTCCCAACGAGAACAAGGTGCTGACTCTTGCCGCATACGGCTCTGACGAGGATTTCTATTCTCTCAAGGGCGTTATCGAGAACATTCTCGAATCCGCAGGCATCGAAAACGCTAAATTCGTGTCCTATTCCGACGATAAGGCGTACCATAGCGGCAGATGCGCGAAGATCGTCACCGCTGACGGCTTGGAATTGGGCGTTTTCGGTCAGATACACCCTCTTACCGCAAAGAACTACGATATAAATATCCCCGTTTACGCGGCAGAGCTCTCCTTTGACGCAATATTTGACGCATCCGATATGACTATCGACTACAAGCCCCTGCCCAAGTTCCCCGCAGTTTCCCGTGACTTCTCCTTCGTCTGCGACGAAGAGGTCGAGGTCGGAACTATCGAGGAGGTAATGGCAAAGGCTGCAGGAAAGATGTGCGAGGACATCAAGCTCTTTGATATCTTCCGCGGCGAGAAGATCGGCGAGGGCAAGAAGAGCGTGGCATTCCGCGTAATTCTCCGCGCCGCCGACAGAACTCTTACCGTTGAAGAAGCCGACAAGGTCTCGAACAAAATAATCAAGGACCTCTCCTTCAAGCTTGGCATCAATATCAGAGGTTAAGATTCTTTCATTGAAAGTTTTTGCGTCTCTTTTTCCCAAAAAGAGACCGCCCATTCAAGGGCGCGTAGCCCTTGGTCGCTCGTCGCAACGAGCGAAACTTCCCTATCCTTCAAAGCGCCCGAAAGGTGAATTTTCGCCGAAAGGCGAAAAGAGGAAAACCCCACTTGTGGTTTTCCTCTATTTAACACAATCTAAATTCACTTTTAAGCGCAATACCACACAGAGAGGATACCACAATGGCCGAAAAATCAAGAACAGAAAAGCTGAATGAATACGCCGCGAGAATTAAGGCGGGCGAGACGCTTACCCCCGAGGAGACAGCCGACCGCGACCGTCTCCGCGCCGAATTCATCGCAGAATTCAGAAAAAATTTCCGCGCGCAGTTGGATAACACCGTTGTTCAATACCCCGACGGAACGAAGAAGTCTTTAAAAAAGGATTGATATTATGTACAAGGAAGACCAAAGAGAGATAATAACGTATAAAGATGTTGCCAACAACTTAAAAAAGAATTTGTCGGGCATAAACGCCAGAACAGTAATAGTGATTGCGATGTGCATTATTATCCCTCTGTGTCTTCCTTTGCCAATTACCATCGCAAGCGGTGTTATCGAATACGTAGTACTCTCCTCCTGCATTATTGCTCTCACTATTGGAGCTACCGTTTATTTGTTGATCTCATCCCGCCGCATATCGCGCAAGATAGAAGGCGGTCACTTCAAGGTACTGGAGGACGTTCTTGTAAGCGTATACACACAAACAAGGATCAAATACTCCCATCGCAGACACATAGAGATACACGAATACGTATTCAACTTTGAAAGCGGAAAACAATTCATAGTCAGAACCACCGAGAGAGACTAATGAATATGATCAACAGCTTCTTGGGCAGAATGCACCTTGCAAGTCACCTTGAGCTTTTGAATGAGGAAAAGTTCGCTATCGTCCGCTATGGTGTTGAATACTATAACTCTATCCGAGAGGATAAGAATTTACCGAGAACGTTCAGACAAGAATGCTTGAAATAGAAATTTGAAGATTATAGAAATTATGGAACAGAAAAGATTTACGAAAAACGACAACGGATTTATCTGCGCCCATTGCGGACGCGAGGTCGAGCCCTTGGGCTACACCTCTCGCAATCATTGCCCGTTTTGCCTATGGTCGCTTCACGTTGACATCAATCCCGGTGACCGCGCCTGCGAGTGCCGCGCCCCGATGGAGCCTGTGAAGGTAGTTCCCGACGCAAAAAAGGGGTATATAATAATCCACAAATGCACGAAATGCGGCGAATTACACCGAAACCGCGCGGCTCACGAGGCAAAGGTACAGCCCGACAGTATGAAGCTGCTGATCAAGCTGACCGCCGCGGAGATCTAAACAATAAATTTGGGAAGCCTTTTTTTGAAAAGATCTTAAGCCTCCAAAAGCTTTCAAAAAAATCCAAAGGAAAACGATAAATGCAAAGACTATTGGAAACACAAGGAAAACTGCTTGGCGTTGATTTCGGCGACAAGAGAACGGGCTTGGCGGTCTCCGACAAGACGAGACTTATAGCCTCGGGGATAGGTCAGATAAGCGTGGGCGGTATGCAGAAGACTGCCGCTCGGATATGTGAAATAATCAAAGAGGAAAACATCACGGGCGGCGTGGTAGTCGGTTTACCGATAAATATGGACGGAAGCCACGGTCCTCGCGCCGAGCACGCCGAAAAGTTCGCAGGTATATTGGGCGAGCATCTCGCCAATGACGCAAAAACGGCAGACCTTCCGATCGTTATGATCGACGAGCGGATGACCACTATGGCGGCTTCCCGCTATCTCAACGAGACCGACACCAGAGGCGCAAAGAGAAAGCAGGTCATAGATACTCTGTCTGCGCAGATAATATTGCAAAACGCCCTTGACAGATTGAAGAATATGACGAAAAATTAATGGAGAATAGAAAATGCCAAGAAAAAAATACGGCTGGCGCATAGTCGGCTTCATATTCAAAGGAATAGGCACGCTTATTATAGTCGGAATAATCGGACTTCTCGCCTGGAGAATAATCGACAGAAGCATCGATCCTAAGATCATCAAGACTATAACGCCAAATGAGATCCTCTGTCAGACTTACAAAGAAAGAGGCGGCGAGCTTACGCTTTACACGCAGGAGCAGAACGAATACACGCAGGAAGAGAAAAGCTACGGATGCTTTGCAAACGGCGGCACGGTGTTTATCGAGGAAGCGGATCAGGTGCAATTCGTTTTGCGCTACAACAACAGCACGCTCGAGCATACCGCCAATAAGTATTATCTGAACAGCATTCCCTCGCGCGACGAGCATATCTACGACGTCACTCTGCTGATAATGTACGACCTGACGCCCGATAACGAGGACGACAACGACGGAAGCGTACCCGAGGCGGTACGATACGAGAGAGTATTTGCTACGGACTTCTTTGCTCATAAAAAAACTCTCTACAATTACAGAAAATTCACCTTTGACGGAGTGAATATTGATGAAACCGTTCTTGCTGTCTACGCCGATATATACTACGTCGGAGACCTGAATTACAACGACGAGACCTACGGAACGCTTCTCATCTACAGCTACGAGGACGAAAACGAAGCGGTCAAAATGTCGGCGGCGGACAAAAAGGCTATCGAAGGCTTCCAAAATTGATGCAGTGCAAGTCAAATGAGAAAAGTCTATCATTAAAGGCAGTGAAAAAATCATTCGGCACTTGATACAATCGAATATTATTTAAAAATCCCTTGCAGACAACTACAAGGGATTTTTTCAATTTCGGCTACCGAACACACTTCAGCCAAAAAGCAATACCTATCAATTATTTTTTATAAAGATTTTTGAATAGTGAGGGGGCGTAGGGGGAGAGGAGAACTTTTTTCAAAAAGTTCTCCTCTCCCCCCTCTGTTTATAATCCTTACTCAAAGTCGGTGTAAAGCTTATCGAGATTATAAAATTCTCTCGCTTCTCTGTCAAACACGTGAACGAGCACGCTTGAGTAGTCGATAACTCTCCAATTATTGCCGTCTCTGCCCTCAATCCTCATAGGCTCAACGCCCGCAAGAGAGAGCTTGTACTCTACCTCGTCGGCAAGCGCGCGGACGTGGGTGTTGGTGTTACCGTTGGCAAGGACGAAGTAATCAGCGATTATAGTCTTGTCGCCAACCTTTATGACCTTTACGTCCATACCCTTTTTATTGTCAAGTATCTCGGCAATCGCCCCTGCAAGCTCCTCGGGCGTAGCACCTACTAAAGATTTTATTTCTTCATTCTTTATCTCTTCCATTTTTATTATCTCCTTTTATTTTCAGTTTTCTCCAAGCTCTTTTTTCAGGCTCTCTGCGGCTTCAAGCGTGCCGCTCTCGACGACCTTACCTTTAGACGTAAGCTCCTCCAGAGTAAGCTCTATCGAATGAAGCATAACTCTGTTCAGGTGAGCAAGTCTCTCCTCAAGGCTCATTTTTTCAGGCTCTGCCGAGAAAAATTCCTCCCTGAGCGCTATACAATCGTCGTATTTGCGGGTATCCTCGATATAGTCCGCCAAATATATTATCTTTTCCGACAAGGTCATATTCGCGCGCCCCGTGGAATGATATCTTACGGCATCTATAAGCTCACCGTCGGCAAATTCGGGATATTCGTCGGGGATTATGAGCGCCGCGGTCTGAGCGTGAAGCGTCGGTAGCACCGACAACTGCTCCTTTGTTGCTTCAAAGCCGTATTTTTCAAATATAGCAAGATGATCCTCAATTTTCAATTCCTTCGTCATGTCGTGGATAAGAGCCGCCGCGCGAAGCATAAGCTCCTTTTCGGGACAGAAAAGTCCTGCAAGTCTTGCCGTCATACGCTCGACCCCGAGAGTATGCTCAAAGCGAAAGGGTGACAATATTCCCTTGACGTGCTCACGCAAAGAATCTATCCGCTCTTCAGTTATCTTCATTTTTGTAAAGTCCCTTTTCTCTGATATAACGCTCCACCGCATCGGGAACGAGATGGGATATACTCTCCCCCGCCCCTATTCTCTCGCGTATCTCGCTTGAGGAGGCGATTATCGCAGGCGCGTTTATCCTGACCACATTCTTACCGTATTTATCGCGATATTCGGTTATCTTTGAGACGAGCTCGACGTCAAGCGACCTGTCGTCCTCGCGACGGATATAGGTGGGATAAGAAAGCCTGAATATCTCGTCTGGATCCTTCCACTTGTCAAGCGTAAGTATCATATCCGTACCGCAAAGCAGAAAAAGTCTGCGGTCTTCCTCCGACAGCTCACGCAAAGTGTCGACCGTATAGCTCTTTCCCTGCCTTTTCATCTCAAGGTCGCTGACTATAACTCCCTCGACACCCTCAAAGGCAAGACGGCACATATTGAGTCGGTCTTCGTCACTTGCGCCCTCGCTCATCTGCTTGTGCGGACTCGTACCCGTTGGTATAACGAAAAGCACGTCAAGCCACATCTGCTCCATAAAAGCCTTTGCCGCCGCTACGTGACCGTTGTGTATGGGAGCGAACGCCCCCCCGTAAATTCCTACTCTCAGCATATTATCTTGGAAGCTCTATCGTCTTCTTTTCCTTAGATTCGCGGTAAAGCACTATCTTTCTGCCCACGCAGGACACGCCCTCAGCCGAAAGCGCTTCACAAAGGGCGTCAAGCACCGCGCGGGGCTCTTCTCCGCTGTTTTCAAGCACCGTAAGCTTAACGAGCTCACGCGCTTCAAGGGCGTCGGAAACCGTTTTTATAAGGTTTTCTGAAATACCGCCCTTGCCTATCTGCATAATTGCGGGACAGGACTGTCCAAGTCCGCGCAGATATGCTCTTTGTTTTGACGTTATCATATGTTTATGATCCTTTCCTGTTAAAACCTTGCCTCGTAGCAATTCGCTTTCGGGACATCGAGGCGCCGTCCCCTACGGCTCAATCTGCCTGCACATCCAACTTTTTCAACCTTTCGGCAAACGCCTTGATAGCGTTTCCTCTGTGGCTGACGCTGTTCTTTTCCTCGGGAGTTACCTCGGCGAGAGTTTTATCAAACTGCGGGAAATAGAAGAGAGGATCGTATCCAAAGCCGCCCTCGCCGCGTCTTTCCTTAAGTATCTCTCCCTCAACGTGTCCGCGGACGACGATAGGCTCGTAGCCGTATCTTTCGGGGAAAACGCAGGCGATGCAACAGACGAATCTGCCCCGTCTGTCGCTCTTATCCTCGAGATTCTTGAGAAGCAAGGCGTTATTCGCCTCGTCGTCTCCGTGCTCACCCGCGTATCTCGCGCTGTAAACTCCGGGCGCGCCTCCAAGCGAGTCGACCTCAAGCCCCGAGTCGTCACCGACTCCGATATATCCCGACTCTGCCGCAACGCGAGCCTTAATAAGCGCGTTTTCCTCAAAGGTCACTCCGTCCTCCTCTATCTCGCCGTATATTCCAACGTCGTCGAGAGAAAGTATCTCGATCCCGTCGATATACTGTGAAAGGAGCGTCTGAAGCTCGGATATCTTCTTTTTATTCCTCGATGCAAGAACTATCTTCATTTTTTTCGTCCTCTTTGCTGAAATTTATACCGTAGCGAGACAGATCGAAAAGCGTTATATTAAGATTACGCTTTTCCTTGCCCTCCTCGTCGGTGGTCTTTTCATATTCTACGTGACTCAAAAGACCGTAAGCGTCAAAGCCCCTGCCCTTATTTATCTTGATAACCGTGGGAACGAAGGCAAGTATCGCCGTGGTTATAGCGGCGGTCTTGAAAATGATCTTACCGACGTTCACGTCGTTTTTCTGCATACAAGGCAGATATTTTGATATTTCATCTAAGAATTTCATTTAATATTCTCCTTAATACCGTAAAGCGTTCGTATGCGTGAGGAGCAAGCCCCTCCCCTACAATTCGGTAAAGTTTTCCAATGTTCGAAAGGCTTATTGGGAAAAAGGTTCCACAAAAATGCGCCTTTTCCTTACTCAAACAGCGCGTCGATGAACTGCTTTGCGTCAAATTCCTGCATATCGTCGATCTTCTCGCCAACACCGATAAATTTGACGGGGATACCGAGCTCGCGCTTAATGGATATAACGATACCGCCCTTTGCCGTTCCGTCGAGCTTGTTGAGTGTGATACCCGTAATATTCGCCGCCTTACTGAACTCCTTTGCCTGAATGACCGCGTTCTGTCCCGTTGTTGCGTCAAGAACCAAAAGATTTTCTCTTGAAGCCTCAGGCAGCTCGCGCTCGATAACTCTGTTTATCTTCGCAAGCTCGTTCATAAGATTCTGTTTGTTGTGAAGTCTGCCCGCCGTGTCGATTATAAGCACGTCGGCTTCCTTTTTCTTTGCGTAATTAATAGCGTCGAAAACGACCGCCGCGGGATCGCTTCCCTCGCTCTGCTTGACGATATCGACCTTTGCTCTCTGACACCAGACCTCAAGCTGATCGATAGCCGCCGCTCTGAAGGTATCAGCCGCCGCAACCACCACCTTTTTACCCGAAAGACGAAGTCTCTTGGATATCTTACCGATGCTCGTGGTCTTACCCGCGCCGTTTACGCCGATGACCAGCACGACGGAGGGAGTGGTGTTGAGAACGAGAGACTGATGCTCTCCTATCATATCGCCGATTATCTCCTTGAGCGTGTCGAGCACCTGCTCCTTCTCCTTGAGACGACCGTCCTTTATTCTGTCGCGAAGCTCCTCGATTATCTCTTCGGTAGCCGAAACTCCGACGTCCGCCATAATAAGAAGCTCCTCAAGCTCCTCAAGCAGATCCTCGTCGACCTTAACGAAATTCTTGAGCAGGTCGTTGACCGAACCGAAAAGCGCGTTTTTGGTCTTTGCAAGACCGTTTTTCAGCTTTTCCCAGAACGAAAGGCTTTCGCCTTCTTCTTCGGCTTCTTCGGCTTCTTCGGCTTCTTCGGCTTCTTCGGTTTCTTTGGTTTCTTCGGTTTCTTTGGTTTCTTTGGTTTCTTCGGTTTCTTCGGATTCTTCGGTTTCTACGATCTCTTCGGGCTCGTCGCCGTCGATCTCGATAAAGTTG
>JAZSJO010000209.1:0-5471 GCA_045534365.1 Eubacteriales bacterium | reverse complement strand
AAACTTTTCGAGAAAAGTTTTTTCCCTTTCCCCACTCCCCTATCCCTTTTTAAAAGCTTTTACACAAAAAATACGACTGAAAGGAGACTGCCGTGCTTTATTCTATCGGAAAATACATAAAAGACTGCATAAAGAGCGTTGACCCGATATTATTTATCTGCACGGTATTGCTCTCACTTATCAGTATCGTAACGATATTCGGCGCAGTCGACAATTTCGGTCAGCGCAAGCTCATTATGCAGATAGCTATGACCGTTGCGGGAATCATCGTGACCTTTATAATCGCGAATCTCGACTATCATCTTATCGTGGACAAGCTCTGGCTATTCATGATAGGCTTCGCGGCTATCTTTCTCGCTATAACCCTCGTGTTCGGAAGCACGGGCGAAAATATGGAGACGGCAAACCGCTCCTGGCTGAACATACCGTTTATAAACATTATGATACAACCGTCGGAGTTTGTAAAGATAACTATGGTGTGCGCATTCGCAAAGCACATATCTATCGTTCAAGAAAGGATAAACCGCCCCAAAGAGCTTGGCAGCCTCGCTCTTCACGCAGGACTTATCGTAGGTCTTATTCTGATCTCGGGTGACTTGGGCGTCGCTCTCGTCTATATGGCGTTTTTGCTGATAATGCTTTTCGTCGCAGGGCTTTCGGGCTGGTATTTTCTCGGCGGCGTCGCGGCCGTCGTCCTCGCCTTCCCGATAATCTGGGAGCATCTTGCATCCTATCAGAAGGAGCGAATAATCGTCGGCTTTGATCCCGAGCTTGATCCGTTGGGCAAAGGAATGCAGCCCCTGCTTTCAAGACAGTGCATCGGCAACGGCGGCGTTTTTGGCATAGGACTTATGAACGGAGGCGACTACGAGGTGCTTCCTGCCTCGCATACCGACTTTATTTTCGCCACGGTCTGTGAAAAATTCGGCATTTTGGGCGGCATCATAGTGATCGTGCTATTGCTTATTATGGTGATAAGAATATTGCTTTTAGCAAAGGAATGCGGCAAGGACTACGGCAGACTTATCTGCGTAGGCGTGGGAGCAATAATTATCGTTCAGACGATCGAAAACATAGGAATGTGCCTCGCTATGCTCCCCGTAGTCGGACTGACGCTTCCCTTCCTTTCCTGCGGCGGCTCGTCCGTTTTGGCGACATATGTGCTATTATCGATAGTTCACAGCGTCAGAGGACACCGCTCGCGCATGAGAAGCGCGGAGATCACAAGAAAGCTGTACATATGACCTTGACGGAACTCTCACTCAACACAAAACACCGCTTGACGAAAAGAACAAGAGCGTTCTCGACAGACTCGCGGAAAAATTTTCTCTTCTGATGGTCGGCGCGGGACAGTGTATGCGTATCTGGAATCAGCTCGGCAACAATACATAAACAAAAAATACGGAGAACTTCTCCGTATTTTTATATATTATTTTAAATCAAGCCTTGAAAAAAGCTTGAATATATCTCCCGCGCCCATAACTACTATCATATCGTCTTTTCCCGCGATTCTTTTCAATTTGCCCGCTATATCGTCAAGGTCACAGCCATATACTGCCTTTTCTCCTATCAAACGGGCAAGCTTTTCCGACGAGATACCGTAGATATTCTCTTCTCTCGCGGCATAAATATCGGCAAGGATCACCCCGTCGGCTTCTTCAAAAGCACCCTTGAACTGCTCGGCAAGAGCGGCGGTACGGCTATAGGTATGAGGTTGAAAAACGCAGATAAGTCTTCCTTCACAATTTCTGCTTGCTCCCTCAAGAGTCGCCTTGACCTCTGTTGGATGATGACCGTAATCGTCGTAAACGAGCGCGCCGTTAAGGCTTCCCTTGTATTCCATTCTTCTGCCCGCGCCCTTGAATTTTGCAAGACCGCTTACTATATCCTCGGTTTGAATACCGCAGCAATACGCCGCGACCGCCGCCGCAAGACCGTTATAAACGCTATGCTTACCCATTGACGGAAGCTTTATATGCGCAAAAAATTCATTATTATGTAAAATATCAAACTCGATCGGGAAACCGTCAATATTAATATTGACCGCTCTGAATTCCGCATCATAGTCAAGTCCGAAGCTTATCTTCCTTGCCTTGACCTTCTCCGTTGCTATCCGTACGTTTTCGTCGTCCGCATTATATACGACGGTGCCGTCATCTCCAACTAAAGACGCGTATCGAAAAAACGAATCTCTTATCTGACCGATCGTTTTAAAATAATCGACGTGCTCCATCTCGACGTTAAGAAGCACGGCGACCGTCGGGTTGAAATCGAGAAAACTATCCATATACTCGCAGGCCTCAAAAATGAAATTGTCGTGGTCTCCGAGATAATACGCGCCGCCCATCTCCTTATAAGTCGCGCCGGAAACTATGGTCGGCTCCGTTGTGTTACCGTTTTTCGCCGCGTCAAGAAAAATCTGCGCGCACATAGAGGTACAGCTGCTCTTTCCGTGCATGCCCGCAACGCCTATACGGCTCTTATATTCGGTCATAATAAAGCCGAGAAAGTCTGCGCGCGAGATACAAGGTATTCCCTCTCTCTGCGCTCTCGAATATTCGGGGTTATCGGGTGAAACGGCAACGGTATAGACTATCGCGCCGCAATCGTCGCCAAGATTATCTTCAGAATGAGTATAAAACATCTTTATCCCCGCATCCTCAAGCTTTTGAGTCAGCGCGGAGCGGCTTCTGTCCGAGCCTCTGGTCTCAAATCCCGCTCTTTTCGTCAAAAGCGCGAGCGAGGACATCATTATTCCTCCCGCGCCGAGAAAAAACACGGTTTTTTCCCTGCAAGACGACATTATCTCGCGTATATTCTTATATCCGAGGTGTGTATTGGGTGTTGACAAATCAGGTCATCTCCTTTTCAAGCGGATTTCGAGGACGAGCCTCGATTTCGAGCATAAGTCCTCAAATATTTCATATATACCTATTTCCCTGCAAAAATAAATTCAAATCGTTCCCATTTCTTCACAAAAAAAACCAAATTTAATTGAATAGTTATCACATAGGGCTTGTATAATGTATTTGTAATCAAAATCAATGGAGGATATTATGCAAATTACAGACGTAAAAGTAAGAAAATTATTCAATGACGGTCCTATGAAGGCAATCGTTTCGGTTACCTTTGACAGTCAGCTCGCCGTTCACGACATCAAGGTAATAAACGCGCGCGACAAATTTTTTATCGTGATGCCCAGCAGAAAAAATCCCGACGACACCTACCGCGACATAGTACATCCCATAAACTCACAGTTCAGAGTCGCGCTCGAGCAGGCAGTTATAGCGGCTTACGAAGAAGCCCTTGAGCACGCCGATGAATTCGAAGAAACGGCTACCGAATAATTATACGGTAGTGATCCTATAGAAACCTTCGCTATGAAGGTTTCTTTTTTATATATCTCCGTGGGACATAAGCACTCTGCCCCGTCCGTCTATCTCTATGCAACCAAACGAAGCGTTGTAGTCGCCTATCGCCCCGGGATTCATAACGTAGATAGGTCTTTCAAGCTTCAGACCAAAAGCGTTGTCGTCTTTATCTATCACGGCCTCAAACGCTTCGTGCGTATGACCGTAAAGCACGATGTCCGCGCCCATTTTCGCCGCCGAGGAGATAAGATAGCCTATATTGCTTTTTACTCCGTAAAGATGACCGTGAGTAATAAATATTCTTTTTCCCTCAAGCGTGAACAACAGCTCATCCTCTACCTCTCCGCCTCTGAAATAATTATAGATGTCGTTGTTTCCCTTGACGGCGTAGATAGGAATATCGCCCGTATCGCAATAAGCAATATCACGAAGCCCGTCGCCAAGAAAAATTATGGCGTCGGGTCTTTTTATCTGTCTTTGAAGGACGGCGTCGATCCTGTCGCCGCGACGGTGAGAGTCCGAAAGCACGAGAATATTCATTTTTCAGCTCTCCTTCCTTTTATTGCTACTTTAATATTATAGCATTTCAGCGCGATTTTGTCTATAGCTCTTCTCCAAAATTTTGCAAATTTAAAAATTCCGCCTTTCTTCTGTTTTCAGGGGACAATTTTCCGTATAAATTCATACAATAAAAACGAGACCAAAAATATACGAAAGGCGGAACAGATCATGACGCTTGACAAAAAAGCAATAGATATGCTTCTCACCCTCGACGACAAAAGACTTGCTATGGTCATACAAAAGCTTGCGAGCGACGCGGGTATCGATCCATCCTCTTTGAACATCGGCGCCGCTCAGCTTGCGGGAATACGCTCTGCCCTCTCTATGGCGACGGACAGCGATATTCAGAGAGCGGGAGAGCTTCTCAAAAACTATAAAACGGGCAAAAAGGGACAGTAAACAATCGGTGCAAGGCTATGAATGAAAATGAAAGCAACACACCCCAAACGCAACCGCTCGATTATCTTTCAAGGATAATCAGTCAGGTCACGGAGGAGTCCGGCGCATCTCCTCCCGAGCCTTCAGTGAATACGCAGGAGGAGCGCTCGCGTCCCACGGCATCTCAGCCGAGCTCCGATTTCATCTCCTCCATTCTTTCAAACCCTGATCTGCTTTCAAAGCTTCCCACTCTCATCTCCTCTATCAAGCCGATAATGGAGATATTCGGGCGAGCGCAACCCACGGCGGCACAGGTAAACGAAAGCTCACCCGCAGAGCCGTCTCCCACAGCCTCCTCGCAGGCGATAAGCGCAGCGAAAACGATGGGTGACTCAAACCGACGCGCCGCTCTGCTCTGCGCTATGAAGCCCTATCTCAACAAAGAAAGGCAGGACACCATCGACTACATCATAAAGCTAAGCCGCCTCAGTGACGTTCTGAAAAGTCTTCAGTAAGGAGTTCGCGTGATAATCAATGCTTTTTTAGGAAAACCAACCCTATCACACGCAAAGCCTGCCTTATGATCATTTTGTGACTGAATGGAGATCGATATGTACGTAAGACCGCCCAACACCAACCGCCAGAAGATAAAGATCCCCGAAAACTACAGTGGGAACGCATTTACTCAATCACCAAAGCCAAGTGACATGCCACCTCCCGTAAGGCAGATACATCCGCGCTACGATCTGCCCTACGAGGAGCTTGGGAAGGTTGACGAAATTACAGAGAGCGAGCCCAACACCGAACAAGAAGCGGAATTTGAAAGAGACCTATCGTATAGCAAAGAAATACCCGAGCAAAGCCTTTTGAACGAACGACCGAACGAGGAAAAATCCCTGCTACCCACGTCTGTTGCGCCAAAAAAGGAGAGCAGAGGCTCTATCTTCTCCTCCCTGCTTCCTCCGGGAATCAATTTTTCCTCGCATTTCCCATTCGGTCACGGGATCGGAAGCGAGGAGATAATCATACTCGCAGTAATGCTTTTAGTATATCTTTCGGGCGCGGACGACGAAGATCACGACCACGAGCTCATCCTTCTTTTGGGACTGCTTCTGTTAGCGGGATAAAAAAACGCTTTTACTAAGTCGGAGGCCAAGCGGT
>JAZSJO010000170.1:0-7922 GCA_045534365.1 Eubacteriales bacterium | reverse complement strand
GCTCTCTGGCGGTTTAACTGAATAGTGGCGAAATAACTGTCGGATGTATTAGTTGCGTTTGTTTCGCCTTCGTCGCTTGTGGGATTTTTGGAGTTATCAAGTTCACCCGTCATCCCCGTGCTACCGCTATACGTATACCCGTCTCCGTTTTCCGCAAAGAATACCCAATTGAGCCACACAGCCGCACCGATAAGCACTACCGCGCAGATAATTATGAGGTTTCTCTTGCCTGATTTTGTAAAGAAATTCTTTACCGCTTTGATCTTTTCGTTAACTGCCATTCTTTCTTTCCTCCCGGGAAGTTTTTTGTTACGATACATTATATTTGAATGAATTCTTTAATATTCCTGGTTTTTCAAAAAACTTGGGTAACTGCTGGGGAACGGACGATAAATTGCTATTTATCTAATTCTTTTTTATGTCCTTTTCTTTCCTCGTCGAAAGAAAAGGACGAAAAGAACGCCGCTTAAAGAGGGGAGAATGTCGGAGCAGATTGGATAGCGTAGTCTTCCAATCGCGCAGACTTCTTCTCCTCTTAAGCGGCGTTTCTTTGGTTCGTTTCTTTTCGTCGAGGAAAAGAAATGAACAAGAAAACATTTCGACAAATCAAAATTTGATTTCATCTCCCCTCTGACACGTAAACTCTCGTGAGAGATATGCCGTAGGTCGAGGAAATAAGAGCGGCGACCGTATTTCTTACCCCCTCAGAGCCGCCCGTGTCGCAGACGATACCTATGCCCGAAAGCGTGGGCAGGCTTTCGCCAAGATAGAGCGCGTGAGAAGCAGAGCCGCTGCCGATTATGACGTACTCGCTTTTCTCGGAGCTTCCCGTTTGCGTATTCTGCGCGTAAAGGCTCTCTCCCAAGCTATCAAAAACCGCCACTGCCCGAACACTTCTGACACCCGACACCCCAAGACAGAGATATTCTATTTCTTTTTCAAGATCGCTTTTATATTTGACAAAATCCTCATATCGCGAGACGTCGGTCACCTCTTCGGCTTCCCTTCCACCGTCGGAGCCGCCAAATGCCAGACTACCTACCGCCAAAAGCGCGATCCCTATCATAAGCCCTGCCAATACCGTCTTCAAGCTTCCTTTTTTCTTCATATGATTTATCGTTCCCACTATCTCATTTGCCGATTTCTGCGCCATAATGTACTCCGTTCATTTTATTAACCTATAGCCGTTATTATCTCACACCCGAAAAGCTCTCCGAAATACGCCTCTATCTCGCCCGTATCCTTCCATATCGCCGCGCCGTAAAGCCTGATAAATATACGCGACAGCCTTTTCTCTCCGTCGCTCTCACCGATCACCACCGATACGTCGACCTCACTCTCGTCTATCCCGAAGCGGTCGCTAAGCATGACTCTGATTCCTCGGGCAAGATTTTCTTTTTCTGCGTTTTCATACGACTCGTTAAAATATTCCTCGTACCCTTGCGCGCCGTTATCTACGTCGGGCAGGATCGAATCGACGTCAAGATCTTTTATAGCGCTTATAAATTCGGTCAGAGGCGAGAGACAGACTATTATCATCATAAGTCCTATGGCAAATCTGACGTTTTTGCCTATCCCTCCTCTTCCGCCCTCTGGAGACAGAGTTGATACTATAGCTGCGATAACGCCCGCAACTATGACAGAAATAATATACGCCTTCATCTCCACCTCACGAAAAGGGCGCTGACGTTGCGGCAAATATTGCAAAAGCGATAATAAACACCGCGCTCGACAAGGCGGCTATACCCTCAAGATATCCGTAAAGCGAGCCTATCTCGCCTATCAGCCTCTGCTCTCCCGTGCAACCGACCGTTCCCGAAACGAAGGACGCTATACCCAAAGCGCCTCGCAGAAGCGCAAGCTCGACTACGACTGGTATGAGCATAAGCAATATAATGGCTATTCCTATTACCCCCACGGAGCCGCGGATAAGCTCGACCGACGATGCGAGAGTACCGAGTGTTCCCGACAGCGTCCCTCCCGACAGAGGCACGAAGCTCGACACCGCGAATCTCGCGCCCCTCATAGCCGCCGAATCCGCCTTTGATGAAAGAATGCTTTGAGAGGCAAGTGTGACCGTCAGTATAATCATAACGAACGAGAGAAAGGTCGTGTACCATTTTTTCACGCTTGACGACAAAGTGCCTCCGATCGTTGCGCCAAGTCCGTCAAACGCCGACAAAAGCGACAGTGACAGGCAGATACAGAACACGGGAATAACGGTTTTCGTGCAAAAGAATTGGCATACCGTCAAAATGGCGCTCAAGGTGGTTGCCGAGCCCGCCGCGGCGGTCAGGTTTCCTCCCATAGCGTAAAGGGCGGCGGAAAGCGGCAAAAACGCCGCTACCGATTGAAAAAGAGCGTCAAAATACTCTTGAAGCCTTGAAAGCGAGGACACCGACAACGCAGAAATAGCGCAATAAGAGCATAATCTTGAGCATAATTCCGCGCTCTTCCCTATTCCGCCTCCAAAGCTCGACGACATAGCATTTACCACCGCCGAGAGCATAATTATCCCACAAAGCATAGCTAAAACAGGCAAGACCTCGGAAATATTCGCTCCGAAGGCGTCAAGCGTAGCCTTCAAAAAAAACGAAGGCGAGCTTATCTCCTTCGCCGCCGCGTTCACCTCCCCGACACTGTCGGAGAGGACGTCGTCAGGCAACGCATCTATGATATTTTCGGGGAGCGAATCAAGAAAATCGGCGTACTCCTCGGGGGTGGTCTCAGCCTCTGCTCTGACAGTCAACGCTCCGAAAAAGAAGAGAGAGATGACCGTAAGAATTATAATTGCGCGTTTTAAATACATAGAATTTTATCATCCAATCAATTTTATTGCGGTATCTATTATCTCTTTTATCAACGGTAGCGATAAAACGAGCATCTCTCCCTTGCCGCCAAGCTCGACGTAATACGCCATAGTCGCCTCTCCGCAATCGCGACAAGCCGACGCGCATATCTGCGTCAGAAAAGCAACTCCCAGTACCTGCAAAACTACCGTCACGGACGGAATAAAGCCCGACATAGCCTCTGTCGCAGACAGCTCGTACACGTATCTTATCAAGGGCTCGATTATATAAAAGCAGGCGCCGCCAAGCGCTATTCCCGCCCCCAATTTCAGCACGACGGCAAAATCCGCGCTTGTTTTCTTGAGTAAGAGCACAGCCATCAGCGTTATCAGAGCAAAGCCGAAAAGCTTATATAAGATCTCGCTCATTTAAAAGCCGAAAACCGAGCAGATCAGAGTGAAAAGACTCTCTATCTCGCCAACGAGCATTATCAGCACCACTACTATACCTCCAATGACCACCAGAGTGGACTGCTCGTCTCTGCCCGACTTTGACAGTATCTGCGCCGCCGCAGACACGAGTATGCCTACCCCTGCGATCTTTAATATCAATCCTATATCCAACATTTTTCCTCTACCAAAGCAGTACCGTCAGTGATAGCGCGCCGCATATCCAAAGCGCGCTCCCCGCGCGGCTTCTCGACTCGACCGTTCGCTCAAGCTGTTCTCTTTTCTCACTGAGCGACGCTATATAATGCTCGCACCGGCGCATCTGTTCCTCGCGGAAGGTGCTTCCGAATTCACACGCGAAGGATCGAAGCAGACGCAACGGCTCTTCCTCAAGATATATTTTACTTTCGTTTATCATCTCGTCGATAGATTCCGCTCCCATAGGACAGTTACAGTCGTGATATATTTCGGGTGGAAGCGACATAAGTATATCACCTATCGGTCGCGCGTAGCAATCTATCTGTCCCTTTATGTGACGGATAAGCGAGATAAACCCATCAAGAGTGACGAGCTTTCTTCTCTGATATCTGCAAAGCGAGAGCGCAAATCCTACTCCCGAAAGCGTCAGAATTATACTGCCTATAAGCTTTATTATCATAAACAACTCCCCAAAGAATCAAATTACAACGTCGCAATCCTCTCTTAAATGCACGTCGTAGTTGAAGTCGACGCCGCCCTCTCTCGTGATGCCAACGTAAGCCCCGAATATCTCCGCCTCGTGAAGCAGACGTATGCCCGTACGTCGAAGCAGCTCCTCAACGCTTCCCGCGTGCGCGCTTGCAATAAGCGGAACGCCGCAATTATGCGAGCTGACAAGAGCCATTGCCTCCTCGTAATCACCTATCTCGTCGCATATCATTATCTCTGCCGAAAGGCTTCTCGTTGCTATCTCTATTCCAAGCGCCTTTGGATATCCCGACAGTATATCAAGACACATATTGCTCGAATCTGCCGCAAAGGAAAGCTCTCCTCTCGTGTCTATCACTACGGTCCTCAAGGGCTCGCTTCCCGATGATATAAGTCTTGCGACACCGCGCAAGAGCGTGGTCTTGCCAACCCCGGGCGGAGAATATACAAGTACTCCCTTTTCTCTTTTAAACTCCCTGAGAAGACGGCATATAGGCGCGCCGACCGCTCGCGTCTTATGCGGTATCCTTATTACCAGCGAGCTTATCTCGCAAACTCCTATGACCTCTCTTCCTCGACAAGCCGCCCTGCCGCCCACGCCTACTCTTATTCCGTCGGGAAGCGAGACGTAGCCTTTATTTATCGTGTCGCTGAAGGCGTAAAGCGAGCCTCCGCACATTCCGCTCAAGATCTCCTCAAGCTCGTTGCGTGAAAGCACGGTCGAGAGCATTATGTTTTTTCCCGAGACCACGAGCGACGCCCTTCTGTCGCTCCGCAATCTTATCTCCTCGATGCGCACTCCCGAAAAGCCTTTCAATTCGTCAGAAAGGCGATACGGCAGAGAGCTGAGCAACGGCAAGGGCAACTCCGCCGCCTCTCTCTCTCTTGAACTGCTGATTATCTGCATATCCCCACCGCCCTTCGTATTTCATTATATTATTCAACAAGCGATTTAAGAACAAGTTTGTATCGTTGAATGATTTCAAATTTTGATTTATCGAAATGTTTTCTTGTTCATTTCTTTCCACCAGCGGAAATGAAACCAGTCGCAAGCGACACGCAATGCAAGCATTGCTGAACCAAAGAAACGCCGCTTAAAGAGGGGAGAAAAAGATCTCCCCTCTTTAAGAAATCTCCCCACCCTACAGAGCATATCTTAAAGTAGAATTTCACTTGTTGTATTTAATAAACGCCTTTTTGGGTAGGGAGTTTCTTAAGAGGGGAGGATGTCGGAGCAGATTGGATAGCGTAGTCTTCCAATCGCGCAGACTTCTTCTCCTCTTAAGCGGCGTTCTTTTGGTGAGAGCAAATGCTTGCATTTGCGAGCCGAAGCGTAGCGTAGGCAATTTTCATGCCGACGGGGGCAGAAAATGAACTAAAAAAGAATTAGATAAACCCCAATTTAGAGAAATCAAAAAGAAGCTATCCGAAAATAGCTTCTTTTTAAAATTTTGTAAAATTTATTTATCTTTACTTATAACCTTCTTCTGCCAGGACCTTTGATGGCATTCGGGACATCTCATATACCTCGTTCTGCCCATATGCATAGACATAAAAACGTTTTTATATGCAGGCACGTATCTGTGTCCGCATTTTTTGCATTCGTAGTAGCCCGCGGTCTGCTCTATTTTGAGCATAAACGGAATTGCGATAATTAGCGGAACAAGTCCGATCAAAATCAGCACTATTCTCAGCCAATCCTCCATTTGCACATACGCTGCGATCGCGCATAAAGCAAGCATAACGGCGATACAGAATACACTCACCAGAATTTCCAAAGAAAGCAACCTTTTGTCCGCATCTTCCTTTTGCTTAACCACTTCAAGCAACTGCTTTTCCAATTTTTCATTGTAGTTTTCCATTTCAACTACCTCCCCATTCAGTAAATCGTTTACACTGATCCCAAGAAAGCGGCAGAGATCAAGCATTATTGAGGAATCGGGCATAGCTCTGCCTCTTTCCCATTTCGACACCGCTCTGTCGGTTACGTCAAGCTTTTCTGCTAATTGCATCTGCGTCAGATTCTTTTTCTTTCTGCAATCGGCGATAAATCTTCCGATCTTGACTTGATCCATTATACGTCCTCCCTTCGATACAAGTATAAAAGATTTTTCTCTTAAAGTACACATACCCTCGGTTGATTCGGGGAAAATCAACCGAAGGTTGAGTGAAATTTACTGGTTTTTTAGGTCTTCGACAAGCTCGTCAATGACCGATCTTTTATGGAACGGGAAAATAATGATATGTGCCCGCTCCGCTCCGCTTTTATCGAAAAAGGTTGCAAGCTGATACTTCTTGCATATCTCCTCCGAGGGCTTGTCTATCACGAAGGTGTTGGCGTTTCCAAGCCTTTCAAAGCTCACACCCGCCGCATTCAAGCTCTCTTCAAAATAGACCACGTTTTCCGAATAGTGATCGGGGGAGCGGCGCAGAAGCGTCTCTCTCGCTCTCTGGTAGGTCGAAAAAGGCAGATAGTCACGGGAACCAAGCAGAGTGGAATCCTCCTGACCTATGTAGTCAATAACACGTCTTTCCCTTCTGCTCAAAGCAAGCAAAACGCCGTTGACGCGCGCTGTGCCCATAAATTTATGCATACTTACCGCGATCGAGTCGACGCCAAGCGTCGAAAGGCTCTCGACTATCGGCGCGTTTCTCTGATTTTTCGCTATTCCGCCGTAATGCGCGGCGTCAAGATGGCAATAGTAGTCGATACCAAGCTCGTTCATCGTGTCGGTTATCTGCTTAACGTCGTCAAGCGCGCCTCGGCAGGTAGTTCCCCACGTCAGAACGAAAATAGCGCCCTCAAAGCCGTCATCTCGATCTCTTTTGACCGTTTCGACAAGCTTTTCGACCGAAATTCTGCCGTATTCGTCGGTCTCTATCTTTTCATAAGGATATCTTTCGCTGTTTTCACCGTAAAAAACGTATTTTTCGACACTGTAGTGAGTATCGTTTGAAAAATAAAGCTTTCCCTTCGGGAAACGGTTAAAGCCCTCTCGGATCCCCCAGAAATTGCTTTCCGTGCCGCCCGAGGTTATATATCCCCAATATTCGCCGTCTTTTATACCGAAATTATCGGCAACCAGAGATATTATCTTCTTTTCGGTGGACTTGCTGTCCATTCCGTAGTTTCCCTTCTGATAAGGATCGCCGCAGTTGTTCATCAGATACATCTTGCTTTCAAGATGTCGCAAATAGCTTGTGGTGTACGAATAATCCTCCATATTTGCGGGATAACCGAACATATACCTGCGTCTTTGAAGATTTCGTCTGTAATATTCGTCGACCTTTTCGATATAGGCGCGATCCTCCTGCTCAAACTCACGGAGAGCCTCAGCAGAAAAGCCCTTTTTCTTTAACTGATTATAGTCGAGAGTTCTACCCACCTTTACACGAAGTCTCTCATATTCGGTTATCTTTTCCTCAACGCTCTCAAGAAAGCTCAAAAGCGCATTCTCGTCGCACTCGTCAAGCAGGCCGTCTGAATCAAGCACGGTCTTCTCTGCGGCAGACGAAAGCTCTTCTATATCGGTAAGATTTGTCGAGTCGTTTTTATGATCCTTGGACATAATTTCTCCAATCACTCTTATACCTTCATAACCGCAAGGGCGCACCAGCCGTTGTCCTCAACGCGCTCAATTATCTTAAAGCCGTTCTCCTCGAAGCATTCCACAACGTCGTCACAGCACTCGGAGATTATTCCCGAAGCAAGCAATACCGTTTTCTCGCTCATAAAGGGAGAGACGTCGGGCGTCATACGGATAATAATGTCCGCGACGATATTGGCGCAGATTATATCGTAACCGCCTGCGGTATTCTCGACCTGCTTTAGCAGGTCGCTTCGCTCGCAAGTTATTTTATCCTCAAGACCACTCTCGCGTATATTTTCGTTGGCAACGCGGACGCTCATAGGATCTATATCGTAAGCCCTACAGTACTCCGCGCCGAGCTTTGCGACGCAGATCGCAAGGATTCCGCTTCCCGTTCCAACGTCAAG
>JAZSJO010000046.1:0-9304 GCA_045534365.1 Eubacteriales bacterium | reverse complement strand
GCCTCGGCGACACAGCTTTCGATACTGCGCGAGCGGACGGTACGTCCTTGATGGAACGCAAGGGCGCAGAAGTTACACGCGCCGAAGCAGCCGCGGTTATGAGTCAGTGAAAACTTGACCTCCTCGATAGCCGGGACGCCGCCCTCGGCTTCATAGCCGGGATGATATGCTCTCATATACGGCAGACTGTAAACGTGGTCAAGCTCCTCCCTTTCAAGCGGCGGCATAGGTGGATTCTGCACGAGCATCTTGCCGTCGTATATCTCGCAGATCGCCTTGCCGTTGATAGAGTCCTGATTCTTATACTGCACGCCGAACGCCTCGGCGTATTTTCTTTTATCGCTTTTGAGGTCGTCGTAATCAAAGGTCGCGGCGACAGGGTAATTGACTTTGTCCTCGGGCTTGCAGAGATAGACCGTGCCTCTGACGTCGCGAATCTTCTTTATCGGTATTCCTCGGTCAAGAAGCTCGGCAAGACGCGCAAGGATCTTCTCACCCATACCGTATGTCAGAATGTCAGCGCGACTATCGACAAGCACGCTTCTTCTCACCTTGTCGTCCCAATAATCGTAGTGCGCGAATCGGCGCAACGAGGCTTCAAGTCCGCCCAAGATTATCGGCACGTCGCCGTACGCCTCGCGAATGCGATTTGAGTAGACTATCGTCGCGCGGTCGGGGCGTCTGCCCATCTTGCCGCCCGGCGAATAATAGTCGTACGTACGCTTCTTTTTCGCCGCGGTATAGTGCGCTACCATCGAATCTATATTTCCCGCGCTGACTAAAAATGCAAGGCGAGGCTTACCGAATCTTTTGAAATCCTCACAGCTTTTATAGTCGGGCTGAGACAAAAACGCCACTCTGTAGCCCTTATCCTCAAGGACTCGGCAGATAATAGTCGCGCCAAAGGACGGGTGATCGACGTAAGCGTCGCCACACACGTACACGAAATCGGGCTGCTCCCAGCCTCTCTCTTCCATTTCTTCTTTCGTTACGGGAAAAAACATTTTTTCTTTCATTACATTTTATCTCCGACGGCTTGTCTCCGACGGCTTAAACCTTTTTTTAAGGTTTAAGGATCCAAAAACTTCAATAAGGACAGTTTTGATTGTAGCCGTTTTATATTTTTTGATGTTATTATCTCTTTTTCTTCTCTTTTTTTATGCCAAAGATCTTTCGCAGAATAGGCGCCAATATACTCGGTGAACGAAGAAGAACTATTTTCATAAATAACCTCCGACAAATAATATTTACTGCATTATATGCCGAAAAAGCTCTCTCCGCCAACAAAAATCAGATATCCCTTGACTCGACGATATATATTCCGCCCTTTTTGACGTTGATAAGTGCCGCGTTCTTCGTTATTTCGTTAGACACCGCAAACTGATGGTTTCGAAGCAAGGTTTTGTTAATAAGCGGATATTTTGCGCCCTCTATGCTCACTCCCTTGACCTTTTCATCGGCGGCGATAAGCGAAAAATATTTATATTGACTGCGAACTACGATAAATCCGCTGTTTTTTATATATCTCACTCTGTTCTGACCGTTGACGATATACATGGGAATATGCTTTTCGTAATATTTTTCAAGAATATACATCATAGAGAGCGCGTGATCAAATCTTCCGGCGGTGCTTCCCACGATAATTATTTCGTCAGCTCCTCGCTCTATGGCTACCTCTACGGCGTATTGCGTGTCGGTAACGTCCTTCTCGCGCGGAAGTCTTACGATCTCGTCAACGTCATCGGGTATCTCCGAAAGAGAATCAAAATCTCCGATAAGGATATTCGTATGCGCGCAAAGAAGACATGCGTTTTTATATCCCGAGTCGGCAGAGATAACAAGATCCCCGCTCTCGACTCTTTCTTCTATGTATTCGGCAAATATCTCGCCGCCCGCAAAAATAAACGCTCTCATAATTATTTATCCCACTTATGCTTATTTTTCAGTATATCAAAAAGGATAAGGTAGCTTTCGTGTCGGCTCTTGGCTATCTCTCCTCGCTTTACCGCGTCAACGATAGCGCAGCCCTGCTCCTTTGTATGCGTACATTTGGTATATCTGCACTCGCCTATTCTCTCGTTTATCTCACGGAAGGCGAGAGGCAGGTCGTCTATATCAAAAAAGTCAAATCGCTCGAAATCGAGCATTGAAAAGCCCGGGGTGTCGGCAAGATAGGCGTTTTCTCCTACGGGGAAAAGCGTGACGGCGCGTGTGGTATGTCTGCCTCGCTCGGTCTTGCGGCTCACGTCGCCCGTGGACAGATCAAAGGACGGGAAAAGCCTGTTCATAAGAGTAGATTTTCCCACGCCCGAAGCGCCCGCAAAAGCGGCGATCTTGCCATCAAGACACGAATCCACATATCTCTTTATCTCATCTATTCCCTCGCCCGTGACGCAGGAAAGGACGAAGGCCCTGTATCCCGCCTTTTCATAGGTTCTTTTCAGTTTTTCGGCATATTCGCGGTCAAGCTCACATTTTCCTATAACGATCACGGGCTCGATATCGTTATGCTCGAGGATCGCCGTCAGCTTGTCGGTCATATCGAGCATAGGCGCGGGAGACTTCGCCGCCATAGTGACGAAAACCATATCGAGATTTGCGATCGGCGGACGGATAAGCGCGTTCCTTCTGTCGCAGATCTCGTCAATAACTACGTTGCCGTCGCTCATATCCAGAAGCACTATATCACCGACAAGCGGCGACGTGTTACTGTGTCTGAACGCTCCTCGCGCGCGGCAGGAGACCTCGCTATAGCCGTCTTCGTCCTTTATCCTGACGGTATAAAGTCCGCCCAAAAGCTGTGTTATTCTTCCCTTTACCTTTTTTTCCATTAATTGCTCCATTTAAAGTCCTGTTCTTCTTCGATAGCCTCAATATTATCTTCCGCGCAAGGTCTTTTGCCCGCGCTTACCGTAAGGTCGATATAGCTTCCGTATTTGAGACGCGCTCCCTTGGGGAAGCTCTGCGCAATAACTCTGCCCTCCTCGACCTCGTCGGAATATTCGCTCTCTACGATCCTTAAGCAAAGCCCGCTCTCGAGTATTCTCTCGCAGGCAAGGGCTCTTTCAAGCCCGTAATAGCTTTCGACCTCGACCGTTTTCATAACGCGCTCGCGGCTGACGTAGAGCGTTACTCTCTCGCCTCTGTCAAGCGAGGTTTCCTCTCTCGGCGTAACGCTTATCACCGTGTCGTTCTTCATATCGTTACGATATACGGGCACTATCTTTACCGAAAACCCCGCTCGTCTCAAAGCCGCCAACGCCGCATTATAGCTCATTCCGACAACGCAAGGCACCTCTTCTCTCTCTTTTCCGAGGCTGACAATCAGCTTTACGGCGCAAGAAGAGCCCGAAGAAGCGATCTTTCTCCTTGAGGACGCCGAGGGAGTCTGCGATATGACGACGCCCTCGGGAACGCTATCGGAATATGCAAAATCAAGCTCTATATCAAAAATCCCATCTTCTTTTATATCATTTTGCGTCATTCCAACAAATGAAGGAACGACCACAAGCTCTCTTTCCTCGCCGCCCAAGGCAAAAAAAGTGGTAAATACGCACAAAACTATTGAGATAAAGCAAAAAAGCGCAAAAATCGCTCCCCAAGCAAGTCCTTTCAGACTTTTTTCTCTCTTTTTCATTTTCCGCCTCCAAATACTGTTTTTATGTATCAATTAAAGACGGTAATTTCAAATTTTGATTTGTCGAATTGTTTTTTTGTTCATTTCTTTCCACCAGCGGAAAGAAACGAACCAAAGAAACGCCGCTTAAAGAGGGGAGAAAAAGATCTCCCCTCTTTAAGAAATCTCCCCACCCCACAGAGCATATCTTAAAGTAAAAATTCACTTGTTGTATTTAATGAACGCCTTTTTGGGTAGGGTGTTTCTTAAGAGGGGAGGATGTCGGAGCAGTTCGGTTAGCGAAGTCTACCGAACGCGCAGACTTCTTCTCCTCTTAAGCGGCGTTCTTTTCGTCCTTTTCTTTCGACGAGGAAAGAAAAGGACATATAAAAGAATTAGATAAACTGCAATTTAGCAACATTTTTTATTTATTCCCTCTCCTTCAATGTAGCAACAAAGATACAAGCCGCAAACACGTATATACCAAGCCCCGAGGAGACCTTGAGCATAAGATAAAGCGCTATCGTCCACAAAAGAAAAGCGGACACGGCACTCGCCGCCTCAACGACTCTCCACGAGAGATTCTCGCCGAAGAACTCCGACACGGCGCAATAGAGAATTCTCCCTCCGTCAAAGCTTGCGACGGGTAACAGATTGATTGCCGCCTGTACCAAAGAGGAAAGCGCGAAAAATGCGACCATACCCTGCCCGTCTCCCCCTCCCGCGCTCATAAAATCATACGCTCTTTCAAAAAGTTCCTCAAAGCGCCCCCCCATTGCAAACCAACCGACAGCGCTTACGCAAAAAGCGAGCAGATTTGCCGCAGGGCCCGACGCGGCAAGGAATATCTCACTCTTATACGACGTCAGACTTGAATCTGTGCATATCCTGACTCCCGAAAACTCAAATCTCACCTCTTTTATTCCGATATTCACACTCCTCGCCGCCGCAAGATGCCCCATCTCGTGCAAAACCGCGGCAGAAAGATACACTAAAAAAACAAGAGCGCTGTCGGAAACAGCCATAGCGGATAGCATAAGCAACCCGCCCAACCCGAATTTGATCTTTTTCATAAAATTCCGTCCGTAAGATTATTTGTGCTAAATTTTATGACCGACGGGAAAAGAATATTTATCTTTTTTGTGAATTCACTTGACAATCGTGTGACCGTAATATATAATAAAATTATCAAATATATAATCATATGTTATTTTTTAGAAAGGAACAAACTATGAACCTTCAGATAAAGGACGAGCTTATTCCCGGCACAAAGCTTTTGAGAAAGGAAATGGGCGGTCTTACGGGACTTGAATTTCTTTCAAAAATATTTTTCATTTCCGACGGAGTTATGCTGACGCAGATACGCGACATTTCGGGTATCGACGGCTCTACTCTCCAGAACTGGACGAAGAGAGGTTGGGTTGAAAACTCAAAGCTCAAAAGATACAACATAAATCAGGTCGCTCATATCCTTATCATCAATATGCTTCGCTCCTGTATGCAGCTTGACAGAATTGCCTTTCTCATTCAGTATATCAACGGCAGTGTTGACGACAGAAGCGACGATATAATCGAGGATTCGATCCTTTATGATTATATCTGCAAAATATTGGACAAGCTTATGACGTACGAGGTATGCTCTCTTGGCTCCGTCAAGGAAGCTATCGAGGCCGAGACCGCGGATTACGTTGAAAAGGTGGACGGCGCGAGAGAAAGACTTTCGAAGGCGCTTGAGATAATCGTCATCGCTTACTATGCTTCCCTTATAAAGAGACACTCCGACGCGATGATCGAAGAAATATTCCATTGATCGGGATAAGGCTATGAAAAAGCAAGGATTTTTTCTCGACGCGCTGATCTACGCGCTCTATATGTTCATCTCTTCCCTCGTGACTCTTTGCGCCGAGATGCTTATTACGAAGGTAGTAAACAATCTTTTCGTTATGACTCCCTTTGGACTTTGCGTAATACGCGCGGTCGTTTACTCCGTGGGTGTTATCGCCATTCTTGGTATTATGGCCTTCAGAGAGGGGTACAAGACGGTCGAATGCTCGATCCCCGCGTCGCTGATCTCGGGAGGAATAGCGGTAATTATACACTTTTTCTTCTCCCTTCTCTTCAGCTTCGACGCATTCTGCTCGGGCGCGGTAAAATTCGTGTCCGCGCTGATAAAGTTCGGTGCAGATCTCGGCTACAACGACTTCAAGAGCGGTCTTGACCGTTTTGACTGCATCGCGGTCTTCTTCGTATACGGTGCCTTTTACGTAATATTTATGCTCGTAATGAAGCGCGTCGGTCAAAAAAAGAGGCTCGCAGATCGACACGAGCTTTTACGCGATAATACGGATAATAACAACTGATTCAGGTGTAAAATGGTAATAGAAAATAACAAACAAGAAAGAATTATAATCAAGGCAAAATGTAAGCCCGTGATAGTGGCAGACGATTGCGATGACCCCCGTGAGATAATTCTCGCGATCTGCGACGCGATACGTGAGGGCGGGTACAATCCCGTTTCCCAGCTCGTAGGGTATATCGTTTCCGAGGATCCCGCGCACATCACCAACTACAAAAGCGCAAGAACTCTTATAGGAAAAATAGACCGCGACGATCTGCTTGAGGATATGGTAAAGCTTTACATCGAAAAGCTTGAGCAGGATCACGAAAAGAAGAAAAAGAAAAATGGCTGATCTTCTCGTTATCTCAAATAACGATAAAAAAGAGTGTGGAAAATGCGTTTTGGCTCTGGGCACCTTTGACGGCGTTCATATCGCGCACCAGAGGCTGATCGAGGAGGCTATCGAGCTGAAAAGCCGACTTTCCGCCGATAGCGTCGGCGCGTGGTGCTTTTCCGATTCCCCTCTTTCTTATCTCACGGGAAAAAGCATTCCCGTTTTAAGCAATACCGAAGACAAGGTCAATACTATGCTCTCCCTCGGACTCGATACGGTCGCGGTGGGAGAGTTTAAAGATTTTTGCAATATGAGCGCCGAGGATTTTGTCGGCGAGGTCTTGAAGAAAAGACTTAACTGCGTCGGCGTAGTTTGCGGATTCAATCACCGTTTTGGAAAAATGGGACGCGGAAACGCCGAATTGCTCAAACGCGCCTTTGGAGACGACGCGGTGGTCGTCGTTCCCGAAATGAAGCTTGACGGCGAGACCGTCAGCTCTTCCGCGATACGTGAGCATATTCAATCGGGTGATATTGAGAAGGCAAACTCTCTTTTAGGCAGACCGTTTTCTTTCAAATCGAAGGTAGTGTGCGGTAAAAAGCTTGGCAGATGCCTCGGCTTCCCTACCGCAAATCAGTTTTTCCCCGAAGGAATTGCCGTTCCGAAGCGAGGTATTTACGCGACGCTCTGCATTACCGCAAAGGGAGAAAAATATTACGGCGTTTCAAACGTCGGCGTCCGTCCCACTATAGTTGACGGAAGCGACACCCACAAGTCAAACTGTGAGACCTATATCCACGGCTTTTCGGGAGACATTTACGGTGAATTACTGACGGTTTCGTTCTGTAAATATCTTCGTCCCGAAAAGAAATTCGATACTGTGGAATCTTTAAAAGAGCAGATTGCTGTCGACTTAGCTTGCGCTCTTGAATATTTCCAAAAATAAAAACGAAAGGAGTCTGCCAATGAAAAAAGGCGGCACGAATATATTGCGTCGCGCGTTTTTTGCGGCGGCGCTTCTTATAATAATGCTCTTCTCCGCTCTGTCGCTATCGGCATCGGACGCGCCCGAGCCTCCCCAAACAGACGGCGCTCACTCGGTATGTCTCTACGACAAGACTCACGGCAGATATATCGTTGAACAAAACGGCGCGGATATGGTCAACACCTCCACGAGCGCAAAGGTAATGACGGGACTTATCGCCTGCGAGATGCTCTCCGACAGGCTCGACGAGATCGTTACGGTCACCGAAAAAACTCTCTCCGAGGTATCGGGCTACAGTATGAAGCTCGTCGTGGGAGAAAAAATAACCGTCAAAGACCTGCTCTACGCGGCTATCTGCGGCTCGTATAACGACGCGGCGTATGTTCTCGCGCACTACCTCGGCGGAGACACTCAAGGCTTTGCCGATCTTATGAACAAACGCGCCGAGGAGCTTGGAGCAAAGGCTACGGTCTACACAAATCCCTTGGGATACCCCGACAGCGCCGCTATGATGACCACCGCTTACGACACCTTGAAGATCGCGCTTGCCGCCTCCGAAAATCCTCTGTATATGGAGATATGCTCGGCGGTAAAATACACGGCGGGCGCGACCAATAAAAGCGAAGCCAGACAATTCTACAACCGAAACTTTCTCGTATCCTCAAATAGCAACGCGAGCTATTTTGACTCAAGATGCGCGGGTATGAACGCGGGATATTCGGGAGAGACGGGCGGCTGGAGCATAATAACTCTCGTTCACGACGACGGCGCGGACTATATCTGCGTATTGCTCGGCGGCAAGGAGAGCGAGGACGGAAGCGAGATATACGCCTACGATAGCGTAAACGAGCTTGTCGATTGGGTGTGCGATACCTACAACAATTACGAGCTTTTCAAGGCAGGCGATGAGCTTGGCGCGGTTGACATCGGACGCACGAGCATATCGACCAAAGCGCCCTACGTTGCCGAGAGCGACGTGACGGTCTACGTGCCGACTACGACGAACACGGAGATATCCTACAAGTTTGACATTACCCCCGAGCTTAAAGCACCCATGTCTGCGGGAGACAATATCGGTCGCGTGGTCGTGACCTGCAACGGTGAGACGGTGGGTGAAGCTTCCCTGCTCTTAAAGGAAAGCTACGAGGTCAACTACATAATGCTGATAATCGAGAAGATAGGCGACTACACCACAGGACGCGCCTTTATCGCGACCGCAGTCTGTTTTGCCATTCTGTTATCCTTCACGCTTATGAAAAAAAGCGCCCGAAAGTACAAGGTACATTCGGGTAAATATAGAAGATTCAAATAAAAAAATCGTCTTTTGAGGCTAAATGCTTTAAAAGACGATTTTTTAGGTTTCAGTTTTTGGAGTATTTGAAATCGCTATTCAGAGCAGAACGGAAGCGTCCGCCTGAAAAATAAACCGCGCCGTTCTTCATCAATGATCCAAATGCGATATTATATACCGTAACGCCTAAAGGGATAAGCGATTCAATAACGATATTCAAGTGTCCTTAAAAATAAGCGCACACAATCCCGTGGCGACAATGACGGCGGTGTAGATTATTAAAGTTAGTTTTTTCATTACAAATGACCTTTTTGATAACGTCTTAAAAAATTGCTCTGATCAAAGCTTTCTTGAAAGGTTTTAAATTAGGGGGAGAAAAGCTTTCTCCCCCTATACGCTGAAATTTTTTATTACTTCTCCGCTACGCCCTTGATGCTTGCCACAAGACCTGCGACGTTCTGTATCTCGGAGGGGATAATGATCTTGGTCGCCTGACCGTCAGCCACCTTTTCGAGCGCCTCAAGGCTCTTGAGCGCAACTACGCCATCGCCGGGATTTGCTTCGTTGATCATCTTGATACCGTCTGCGGTAGCCTGCTGGATCTTGAGTATTGCCTCAGCCTCACCCTCTGCCTTAAGCACCTGAGACTGCTTCTCTGCTTCAGCTCTGAGAATTCTCGACTGCTTTTCTGCCTCTGCTTCGAGTATCTGGGACTGCTTACAACCCTCTGCGACGAGGAT
>JAZSJO010000102.1:0-3088 GCA_045534365.1 Eubacteriales bacterium | reverse complement strand
CTAAGCCCGCTTGGCCTCCGACTTAAACCGAAGCGGCGGTCTCGATACGGATCATGAACGCCTCGACGAGACGAACGGTGACCTTGGTCGCCTTCCAGCCAACGGTAGCTCTCTGATTAAGAGGATCGGATGAGCCCGCGCTGCCAAGCTGCTTTACGATATGCTCAAGTCCGCCGTCGGCGAGAGAGGTCGTGCCGTATGCGTTCTCACCGAAGATAAGAGTCGCGTAGACGTCAACGCCCTCGGCGCCCGCCTCACCGGGATAGATCACGGTATCCTTATCGCAGGGGACAGACGCCGCGGTCGCCTTGGTGCTGACGGTGCAAAGAGTAAGAGTGGTCGCGGTATTGGCGGAAACGTAATATTTCTTGCCGCCGATAAGCACCTCTCTGCCCACGAGCGCATTCTCGACGACGGTCGCGTCGGAATTGAAGCGGTAAGTATGCGGTTTATCTGCTCGTAACCGTCAGCTCGCTCTCTTTCCTGCTTTATCTGTTTGTTCTTACGCTTTAGTAGCGCCGCTATGAGCTTTATTCCTCTCACCCGAATACTTCCTTTCATAATAATAGTTGTCCATTGCCTTTTTTATAAAGCAATTTTGCCATTCCGTAGGGTGACCGCAACGACCGTAAAGCACCTCTCTGCGAGTCTCTTTGTCGGGAAATTTGAACTTTGCGCACTCGCATTTGCTATCCTTCAAGTTACCCGCCACCCGCAAATACGGACAATATCCTGTAAACGCCAAAATTTCAGCCTTTCCGCGTCGTATATCGGCAGAGAGAACATCGACGCACTATATATAAATTGTTAAGTTTGCTTAACCCTGTTTTCAAAAAAATTATCGTGATCCAATTACCGATCAAGAGGAAATCGCGTCTGTCGATTCGGGGATCAAATGGAGAAACCGACGCACATCTTATCTTAACCTTAATTAAATCAGCGACTTTTCGCAAAAGCATTTGCCTGCCGCAACCTTAACTGCGGTCATTATAGCACACTTGTTCTCTTTTGTCAACCCCTAAAAATAAATTAATTTTATTTAACTTTTTTGCAAAAACCATTGACATTTGCTTAACTTTTTGCTATAATGTTTTTGTGTATAGATTATAACGAAAAAAGTCCGCCAAAAGCGGAGAAACGGAAAGAGTTATGAATGATTTTAGATCACGTCTTGCAAACGCTATGGCAGAGCGAAATATAAAAGCCGCGGAGCTTTCAAGACGCACGGGTATATCTAAGCCGAGGCTCAGTCAATATACCAACGGCGTCTACGTTCCCAAAGCGGACGCTATCTGCGCCATCGCGCATGCGCTGGGTGTAAGTGAAGCCTATCTGCTTGGAAAATCCGACTCTATGAGGCTCTCTCACACCTCCGACGCGCGATTCAGGTCCCTTCCCCTTCTCGGAGAGATAGCCTGCGGCATTCCCGTCTTTGCAAACGAAGAGGACGGCGGCAGCGTGATAACCGACCGCGATACCGACGCAGACTTTTGTCTTATCGCAAAGGGCGACAGTATGAAGGACGCGCGCATCTGCAACGGCGATACCGTGTTCATCAAAAAGACCGACGTAGTCAACAACGGTGAGATCGCCGCGGTGATCATCAACGACGAAGCTACCTTGAAGCGAGTCTATTACTACCCCGAGAAAGAAAAGCTGGTGCTAATTCCCGAAAACGCAAGCTACGAGCCCTTGGTTTACGAGGGTGCTGAGCTTGAAAAGATACGCGTTATCGGCAAGGCAGTCGCTTTCAAATCTTCAATTAAATAATATAAGATAACGGTAGCAATACGAACTCGCATTACTACTATCCTATGGATCACGGCAAAAAGTCCTCTATTATATCATCTATATGTAAAGGAGAGACGTCGCCGCAATTTATTCTTTTCGAAAGCTCGCGTATTTCGCAAAGATCGCGCGTAAGCTCACGAAAAAGCCTCTCTCTTCCGTTTTCAATTCTTACCAATAGGCTGTACCATCCGTCGTTTTCCTTTATTACGACCGTTTTAACACAAGTATCCATCATATTATATCCTTTCGTCTTTATAAAATTAAGACTTTTAAAAATTTTTGCGATATCTCCAATCGTCGCAAATCGAAGTGGGAATCATCCCCTTAATATTATACCACCACGGCAAACACGGCGAAACATTAAGAAAACGGCTAAAACCGCTTATGAACAAAGCATATTTCAAAAAAACGAGGCAAAATCGGCTTCAAAAAACAGTGTTTTTTTGAAAAAAATTTTTATATCTGCATAAACATTCATTTTGTTTGTATATTGCAAAAATACATTGACCTTATTCACAAAAGGTTTTAGAGAACTACGACGATTATTTTGCATATTTCATCGCAAAAACGGCAAATATTCATTTTTTAAGGAACTCAAGCTATGCCAACGAAAGAACCTCCCCTTCACGACGGACACAGAGAGCGTTTGAGAGAGCGATTTCTCAAATACGGTCCCGATGCATTCACCGACCACGAGCTTTTAGAGCTCCTTCTCACCTTCGTGATACCACGAGTCAACACTAACGATATCGCGCACCGTCTTATCTTTGAATATGGATCTTTGAAGGAGCTTTTCTCTGCCACGTCCTCCGCAAAGGTGATAAAAGGCGTAGGTGACACAACAAAGCTATTCATCAAGGTAGTCGCGGCTATCTTCAGAAGAACGCAGGCGCCGTCTATCGACAAGGTGAAATTCGATTCACTCTACAGCGTAGGCGACTATCTGGTAAAATATTATTCAAAAACCGAAACCGAGCAGCTCTGCGCTATGTTTTTTGACGCATCTATGAGATTGCTTCGTTTCCAGGTGATATCCGAGGGCGGAGCCAACGACACCGTCGCCAGCTATACGGCTATAACAAGATGCGCGGTCATGGAGGATGCGGCAGGTGTAATTATTGCCCACAATCACCCAAAGGGCTCTGCCGACGGCAGCGGCGCGGACAGAGAGTTCACACGAAGGCTTGAATCGGCTTTAGCCGCGGTGGGTATCTCTCTTATCGAGCATATAATCGTTGGAGAAACGGGATACCGCCCGACTCTTATAGTACAGATGAACGCCTTAAGGACAGAGGAC
>JAZSJO010000086.1:0-2355 GCA_045534365.1 Eubacteriales bacterium | reverse complement strand
ACGGTATGACCGCCTCCGACGAGCTCGGTGAGCAGATAGATTTCTCGGTATCTTACGCAAAGAACGCGCAGGTAGCGGTAGTAAAGAAGGGTAGCACTCTCACCGCCGACGGCGTTAAGGATGCAAAGATCGCGGTAGAAGGCGGCTCTGCGGGCGCGACCGTTGCCGAGGAAACTATTCAGGGCAAGAACATCAACAAGGTCACCGCAATGGTCGACGCACTCAGCGAGGTGCTTGCAGGAACGAGTGACGTGGCTATTATCGATATCACTATGGCGCAGAACGTCGTAGGTAAGGGCGCGTATGCGGATCTTGAGATCCTCGAGGGCGCAAGCTACGGAGACGAGATCTTCGCGGTCGGTCTTCGTCAGGGTAGCGACCTTAAGGCAGAGCTTGACGCATTCCTTAAGGCAAAGTATGCCGACGGTACTCTTACCGCTCTCGCCGAAAAGTACAACGTAGGACTTAACACCGACGCGCTCAAGTAATATTTGACAGAAAAACTCTATTTATGGAAATGTTTTTAACGGTCTGTTCCCGACTCGGTAACGGATTTATAACGGCGTTGTTTCTCTTCGCCCTTACCCTTTTGCTCGCGCTTCCCTTGGGACTTGTAATGTGCTTTTGCACTATGTCAAAATTCAAGCCCTTGAGCCTTCTTTCAAAGGTGATCGTGTGGGTGCTTCGCGGAACGCCGCTTATGCTTCAGGTGTTTGCGATATTCTATCTTCCCGGATTGCTCAAATGGTTCGTCTGGCCGCAGATGCACACGGGCTGGGCGTGGTTTGACAGCACGTTCTCAACAAGATTTATAGCGGCTCTCGTGGCGTTTGCCATAAACTACGCGGCGTATTTCTCCGAGATATACCGCGGCGGCATCGAGTCGATATCAAAGGGACAGTACGAGGCGGGACAGGTGCTCGGCCTCACAAAAAAGCAGGTCTTTTTCAAGATCGTGCTGCTTCAGGTAATAAAGCGCATAATTCCTCCTATGTCCAACGAGATCATAACTCTTATCAAGGACACCGCTCTCGCAAATACCATCTCGGTGTACGAGCTTATCTTTGAGGCAAAGGAATTTATGACCGTCAACGGTCTTATCTGGCCTCTGTTCGTGGCAGGCGCGTTCTACCTTATCTTCGTAGGTCTGCTCACCATTATATTCGGCAGGATAGAGAAAAAACTTGATTATTTCAAGGCTTGAGGAGGAACGAAATGAATATTCTTGAGATAAAAAACCTCCGCAAGCGTTTTGGAGACGTTGAGGTGCTAAAGGGAATAGACCTCGTCCTCAAAAAAGGAGAGGTGCTGTCTATTATCGGCTCATCGGGCGGAGGCAAGACCACGCTTCTGCGTTGCATGAATTTTCTTGAAAAAGCAAACAGCGGAGAGATAATCGTAAACGGCAAAAGCGTTTACAAGGCAACGGAAGGCGAGAAGCCCACGGTGTCTCCCGAGGCGCAGTTCTCCTTCGGTCTTGTTTTCCAGCAATTCAATCTTTTTCCCCAATACAGCGTTATCGAAAATCTTATGTTAGCTCCCAAGCTTCGCGCCAAGAGCATAAAGGAGGGCGCGGAAAGCCTTGACGAGATCAGAAAACGCGCCGAAGATCTGCTTGCGAGAGTGGGACTTACCGAGAAGGAAAACGCGTATCCCTGTCAGCTTTCGGGCGGTCAACAGCAGAGAGTTGCTATAGCGCGCGCCTTAATGCTCTCTCCCGAGATCCTTTGCTTTGACGAGCCCACGAGCTCTCTCGACCCCGAATTGACGGGCGAGGTTTTGCGAGTTATACGCTCCCTGAAGGATAGCGACCACACAATGATAATCGTCACCCACGAGATGGAATTTGCCCGTCACGTGTCAGATCACGTGGTATTTATGGCAGACGGCGTTATCGAGGAGGAGGGAACTCCCGAAGAGGTGTTCGGCAACCCCAAGAGCGAAAAGATGAAAGCATTTTTGTCCGCAGGAGCGGAGAAATAAATTAAGCAAAAAGCCACTCTGTCGAGTGGCTTTTTAATTGACTTTTTTAAAAATATATGGTAGAATAAAAATGTATAAAAATGAGTTCAAATTTTGATTTATCGAAATGTTTTTACTAACTTTTCTTGTCACCAGCGACAAGAAAAGTTACAAAAGAAACGCCGCTCAAGAGGAGAAGAAGTCTTCGCGTTCGGTAGACTTCGCTAACCGAACTGCTCCGACATCCTCCCCTCTTAAGAAACACCCTACCCAAAAAGGCGTTTATTAAATACAACAAGTGAAATTTTGCTTCAAGATATGCTCTGTAAGGTGGGGAGTTTTCTTAAAGAGGGGAGATCTTTTTCTCCCCTCTTTAAGCGGCGTTTCTTTGGT
>JAZSJO010000101.1:0-4890 GCA_045534365.1 Eubacteriales bacterium | reverse complement strand
AACTCCTTGGCTCACAGAACGACATGGCTACGATCCGACTTCTCGACGCCGATCTTCAACGAGGGCATCTGACGGCATACGAACATCTGCTTAGTTCCGAACATTACGACGCTGTCTTCAAAGGTATAAGCAAAATTATCGGCAGGCGCGGGAGCAAAGGAGCGAAGCTCGTAAAACTCCGCGTAATTGGGAAGATTTTTCTTGGGAACGATGCCGAGAAGCTGTCCCGCCGATACGACTGCGGCGCAATTATAAAGCTTGTCTCCCATTTCAACGGGCAAGCCTATAACCGAGACCATATCGTAAGCAGCGGTAGCGTATATATATTCCTTCAATCCCGAGAGCGCGCCTAAAAGCAGGGTATCGGTATTGAAAAGCTCACCGCAGGAATATCCCGTCAGGACAAGCTCTGGAAATACCAGAAGCTTAACGCCGTTGCCGTATGCTTTTTCGGCAATAGAAATACAAGCCTCCGTATTGAATTTAGTATCTGCCAATCGCAACGCAGGCGTCGCGGAAGCAACCTTGATATAACCGTCTCTCATAATCAGACCTCTAATATATAAATTTACAATTATTATAATAACACAATTTCTTTCAAAATACAAGTATTTCAATTAATTTTTTGAATAAAAAGCGACCCATCCTTGCGATAGGTCGCTTTTCGTTTATTTAACAAGCTGTCTTTTGATCTTTCTCGTGGTCGTCTTTTCAAATTCGGTCTTTCTTATCTCGATCGCCTTTATCTGCTTATAGGTAGGAAGCTTTTTGTTGGTGAGATTTATAGACTTTCTGATAGAATCCTTGATAGTTTCATCGTCAACGTCCTTTGGGAACTTGGTATAATCGGGATATACCACGGCAGTAAGAATTATCTCGTCGCTATCGGGATTCTTTCTTCCGATAACGCAACACTCGCTGATAGTCTCGATCGTATCAAGATATTCCTCGATCTCCTCGGGGAATACGTTTTTACCGTTTTCAAGAACTATAACGAACTTGATCCTTCCCGTGATATAGATATAGTTGTCACAGTCAAGGTAACCAACGTCGCCCGTGCGGAACCAACCGTCGTTTGTAAAGGAGTCTGCGTTTGCCTCGGGATTGTTGTAATATCCCATCATTACGTTGTCGCCCTTGACCTGTACCTCACCCATAACGTATCCTTCGGGAGTTTCCTCACCGTTAGGATCGATACGAACGCGACAACAGGGAACGTTAGGGCCAATCGCGCCAAGCTTTCTCGCGTAATAGGGGGTGACCGAAACGAGGGGAGAGCACTCGGTAATTCCAAAGCCCTCGAATACGGAAATACCAAAATCCTCAAATGCGGTGATAAGGTCGGGATTCAGCTTTGCTCCGCCGCAGATAATGTGGTCGAGCTTGCCGCCAAACGCATCAATAACCGATTTGAAAAGAGTTTTTCTCATATCGATACCTACGTTCATCAAGCCTCTTGAAGTTGCAAGAGCGGCCTTCAGCATCTTGTCTCTGCCGGTACGCTCCGCTTCCGACCATATTCTTTTATACATCGTATTAAGAAACATAGGAACGAGAACGAGTCCCGTGGGCTTGAAAAGCTGGAAGTTCTTCATAACGTGACGGAGCGAGTCGTTAATACCCGTAGTCATACCGTAAGCAAGCTCCGCAAGAAGACACATAAGCTCGTAGGTGTGGTGAACGGGAAGTACGGATACAAGAACGTCGTCTGCAGTGAAGCATACCGTATCTATCGCCGCGCTCACCGCTGCGAAAATGTTCTTCTGTGAGAGCATAACGCACTTGCTCGTGCCCGTGGTGCCCGAAGTGAATAGCATTTCACACATAGCGTCGCGGTTCTTTACCATACCGATAGCATAGCCCTCGTCAAGAGCCTTCTGTCCGACCTCGAGGAGATCAGCAAAGGGAACTACCTTCTGAGAAAAGCTGGAATCGTAATCCGCGTTTATCGGGATAAAATGCTTGAGGGTGGGGTGAGAGCCTATCGTGGTAACGAATTTTTCGTTGAAGAGCTTTGAATAAACCACCGCATCAGCTTCAACTATCTCAAGAAACTTTTCAACCTCGGGAAGTGCAAGCTCCTTATCCATAGGTATTATGATAGTACCCGACGCAAGCGCGCCGATATAGGTGCATATCCATTGGGGAGAGGTGTCACCGATAACGGCAACTCTTTTTCCGACAAGCCCCATTTTATCAAAAGCGGCGGCTACGCGCTCTATCATCTGATAAACCTCGGAATAGTTCATCTCCTTAAGCGCGCCCTGTTCAAAATATCTGTAGCAAAGCTTGTCGCCGTGCGACTTAATGCACTCAAGCAGATCGTTGACGTCCCACAAACGAGGAATAGTCTTCAGCATTCTTTTTCTGTTTGGAATCTTAGCAGACATAATATTTTCCTTTCAAATTCAGATAACTTGTGTCTTTTTATTAACCGATTCGCTTATTGTAAGAATAACGCGTAAAAAGCATTTCATATCATACTCGCTTATTTTTTCGCTTATCTCGGAAAAATATCTTTCGATAAGAGCGCGCGTCTCACTTATTACCTCTTTACCTTTTTCGGTGAGAATATACTTGTTTCTGTATTTTCTTCCGTCATTGAATTTCTGATTCGTCTGAATAAATCCGCCTTTGATGAGGTCGGCGGTAGTTCTTGAAACGAAAGCCTTATCAACACCGCAATCCTTAGATATTTCGGTAGGGGTAAGTCCTTCCGCAGAAAGGTCGATATGCATCAGACAGTTGAAATGCGCTGAACGAATACCGAATTCTGATATCTTAACGCTTTTTATCTTATTTATGCATTTATTGATATTTTCAAGAGAAATTACTATTGCAGAGTAATTTATCACTGCCAAAACCTCCATTCCGCTCGCAAGCAAAAGAGCTACCAAGCTCAAATACGCTTTTGATTATACATCAATTTGAGGATTTTGTCAACAAAACAATTTCTCTTTAACACTTTATTTACAATATTTCTCTACAATTTTGTTGATTTTTGAAAAACTATGTGTTATAGTTAATATTCAAATAGAATCAATATTTGACCAAAGGAGAATACTCTATGGAAAAGGTAAAAACAGCGCTGATAGGTCTCGGACAGCGAGGCTCATCTATGCTTACTCAACTGTTGCTTACCATAGACAACTGTGAAATTGTCGCAATTTGCGACGTTTACGAGGATCTCGTTGAAAGATACGCAGGTATAGCCGAGCAGAGAACGGGTAAAAGACCCTTCGCTACGACCGACTATACCGAGATCTTGGCTAAGGATGACGTCGAGGCTGTACTCGTTATGACCTCTTGGGAATCTCACGTAAAAATTGCTTGTGACGCAATGAAGGCGGGTAAGGCAACGGGACTTGAGGTAGGCGGAGCGTACGACATTGAAGAATGCTTCGAGCTTGTCAGAACCTACGAGGAAACAAAGTCACCCTTTATGTTTCTCGAAAACTGCTGCTACGGCAGATACGAGCTTATGGCTTTGAATATGGTAAAGCAAGGACTGTTTGGCGAGATCGTTCATTGCGAGGGCGCTTATAACCACGACCTGCGCGACGAAATACTTCGCGGAGAGGAGCTCCGTCATTACAGACTCAGAAATTATATTGCCCGTAATTGCGAGAATTATCCCACTCACGAATTAGGTCCTATCGCAAGAGTTCTTGATATAAATAATGGCAACCGTATGGTATATCTTACATCTATGTCCTCAAAGGCAGTCGGTCTCAACGAATACGCGGCTCTTCATCCCGACAGATATCAGGCAAAGCTTGCAACGCAAAAATTCAATCAGGGCGACGTAGTAACTACAAATATTATGTGCTCCAACGGCGCTACGATATCTCTTATGCTCGACACCTGTAACGGCCGTCCCTATAGCCGTAATTTTACCGTTCACGGTACGAAGGGAATCTACCGTGAGGACGGAAATTACGTATATCTCGATTCCGATTTCGGTCCCGAAAGCCATTGGAAATGGAATGATAACTACAACAACGCCGACAAGTACCTCGAAAAATACGAACACCCCATCTGGAAGAAGTATATTGAGAAAGGACTTCGCGGCGGTCACGGCGGAATGGATTATCTCGTTTATAATGATTTCTTTGAGTACGTTATCAACGGCGGCAAATCTCCCATCGATGTTTACGATGCGGCGGCTTGGATGTCCATCACTCCTCTCTCCGCACAGTCGATTAAAGAGGGAAGCAGACCTGTCGAAATCCCGGATTTCAAGAATCTCTGATTAAAATTTGTGAATAAAATATTATAATAAATAAGATTATTTGACAGAAAGGTCTCGTTATGGAAAATATTCTCAACAAAAAAGGCTTTATATGCGATATGGACGGCGTTATCTATCACGGAAGCAAGATACTTGACGGCGTTACAGATTTCGTGAATTGGATGATAGAGAACGACAAAAAGTTTGTATTTCTTACCAACAGCCCCGAAAAGACCCCTCACGAGCTAAGCAGAAAGCTTGAAAGAATGGGACTTACCGTTTCTGCCGATCATTTTTACACCAGTGCAATGGCAACCGCGGAATTTCTGCATAGCCAAGCGCCCGGATGCACCGCGTACGTTATCGGTGAAGCGGCTCTCTCCAAGGCTCTTTACGATCACAAGATATATATGAATGACGTTGATCCCGATTACGTAGTTATCGGTGAAACCAGAACCTACTCGTTTGAGAAAATAGAAAAGGCGATAGCGCTCGTAAACAAGGGAGCAAAGCTCATCGGCGCTAACCCCGACCCCATCGGAGTTACTACCAACGGCATTATGCCTGCCACCGGCTCGCTGGTCGCTCCTATCGAGATAGCAACAGGCAAAAAAGCGTATTTCGTGGGCAAGCCCAACCCTCTTATGCTCCGCCACGGC
>JAZSJO010000064.1:0-4001 GCA_045534365.1 Eubacteriales bacterium | reverse complement strand
CACGGCAACGATTCGACTTAGGTCTACGCGCTCGAACGGAATATCCCCGTGTATCAGCCGAACACCTTGAAGGGCGACGAGTTTGCCGCGGTTCTTGCGGAGCTCGATCCCGAGATGATAGTCGTCGTTGCGTTCGGTAAGATCTTGCCGCAGAACGTGCTTGATTATCCCAAATACGGTTGTGTGAACGTCCACGGCTCGCTTCTCCCCGAATACAGAGGAGCCGCGCCTATGCAGAGAGCGATAATCGACGGAAAGAAGGTCACGGGTATCACTACGATGCTTATGGCGGCAGGGCTTGACACGGGCGATATGCTTCTTAAAGCCGAGGTCGAGATAGGCGAGAACGATAATTTCGAGGTCGTTCACGACCGTCTTTCAGAGGTTGGCGCGAAGCTTTTGATCGAAACGGTCGAGAGACTTGAGAGGGGAGAGATAATTCCCGAAAAGCAGAACGAGAGCCTTTCGACCTATGCCGCGAAGATAGAAAAGAGCGATTGTATGCTTGATTTTTCGAGATCTGCAAGAGAGCTTCACGACCTGATAAGAGGTCTTTCCCCTATACCGCTCGCGTTTACCCATACTCCCGACGGAAAGTTGCTCAAAATTGTCGAGAGCCGCGTTTTTGACGAAGAAAAGACGGTCAAGGCGCTTGCGGGAACGGTCTTGACGGTAGGCGACGATATCAAGGTCGTCTGCGGCAAGGGAATTTTGTCGCTGACGGCGGTAGTTCCCGAGGGCAAGGGCAGAATGAGCGCGGCGGATTTCGTCAGAGGCAGAAAGATAGCCGAGGGAGACCTTTTAAAATAAAATTTTGGCTTGATTTGCCGTGTTTTATTAACGAAAAAAAGAAACAAACTAATACCAACGGATAATTGAGAGGTATAGCTTATGTTTTTTGGATTTTTTTGGGGAGATTGGACGCTTATAGTTCTCCTTCCCGCGATGATCTTTGCGATAATAGCGCAGTTCAGAGTCAGATCGACCTTTGACCGCTTCGACAGAGTGCAGACCACGAGAAGAATAAGCGGGGCCGAGGCGGCGAGAAGAATACTTGACAAAAACGGACTTTACGACGTCAGAGTCGAGAGGGTGCAGGGACATCTTACCGACCATTATGATCCTCGGACAAACGTTATAAGGCTTTCGGACGCGACGTATAACAGCACGAGCGTTGCGGCTCTGGGCGTTGCGGCGCACGAGGCGGGACACGCGGTACAGCACGCCACGGGATATCTTCCCATAAGATTGCGCTCGGCGATAATCCCGATAACTCAGTTCGGCTCTCGCCTTGCGATGCCTATCTTTCTCATAGGCTTTCTTCTGACGTCGCTTGCCTATATAGACCCTTACGCAGGCGGAATTATAATGCTCGTGGGAATCGCGCTCTTTTCCCTGAGCGCGCTCTTTCAGCTTATAACCCTGCCCACCGAGTTCAACGCTTCGTCAAGAGCCTTGCGAACGCTTGAGGAGGCAGAGATATTGCAGGGCGAGGAGCTTGCGGGCGCGAGAAGGGTGCTTAATGCCGCGGCTATGACCTACGTGGCGGCTCTTGCCACCTCTCTTGCATATATTCTGAGATTTCTTCTCATAGCCTCAAGCGCGTCGGGAAGAAGACGCTGATCAAAAAACACTATCAAAAAACGCAGAAAGGAGTACGGTGATGACGCCGAGAGCACTTGCATATAAAATACTGAAAAACGCTTTGTCGGGCGCAACCTATTCCAACATTGCCATTGACAACGCGCTGAAGAAAAATCAGCTGTCCGACGCCGATTCGGGACTTCTGACCGCGATAGTTATGGGAGTTACCGAGCGGAGATTGACGCTGAACTATATAATAGACAAGCTTTCCTCCCGTCCCGACAAGGTCGACGACGACACGAGGATACTTTTGCAGATGGGCATCTATCAGGTGCTTTATCTTGACAGGATACCAGAATACGCGGCGGTAAACGAGACGGTCGAGCTATCGCCGAGAAGAAGCCGCGGATTTGTAAACGCGATTATGCGAGAGCTTTTGAGACGCAGACAAAGAGGGACCCTTGAAGAGCTTTTTCCCGACGAAAAGACGAGCCCCGTCGAAAGCCTTTCGGTAAAACACTCGTTTCCCGAGGACGTCTCGCGCAGATTTGTCGAGCTTTACGGATATGAGAGGGCGGAGAGGATATTTGAGATATTCAACCGTCCGCCAAAGCTGACCTTGAGGATAAATACCCTGAAGATAAGCCGCGAGGATTACGCTCGGTTGCTTGAAGAAAAGGGAATTGAATATACCTTGTCACAAAGGCTTGAAAACGCAATATTGCTTGAAAATATAAGCTTTGCCTCGCTTCCCGGCTTTGAAGAGGGCTACTTTTTCGTGCAGGACGAGGCTTCGCAGATATGCGTTGAGGCAGTTGACGCAAAAAGCGGAATGCTGATGATAGACGCCTGCTCCTGCCCTGGCTCCAAATCCTTCGGCTCGGCTATAAAGATGGAGGATCAAGGAAAGATACTCTCCTTCGATCTTCACGCAAGTAAGCTGAAGCTTATAGATACGAGCGCCGATCGTCTCGGTATCAGTATAATAGAGGCGGCGGTGCGCGACGGACGCGATCTTGATCCTTCTCTTGAGGAGGCAGCCGACAGAGTGCTTTGCGACGTGCCCTGCTCGGGACTTGGCGTTATCGCGAAAAAGCCTGAAATAAGATACAAAAGTCTATCTGATTTCGCAAGGTTGCCCGAGATACAGTACGCGATACTTGAAAATTGTTCGAGATACGTAAAGACGGGCGGTGTGCTTGTCTATTCAACTTGCACCTTGTTGCCCGAGGAGAACGAAAACAACGTTTTGAAATTTCTCGCCGCGCATAGTGAATTTGAGGCGGTGGATTTTGACGTAGGAGATATAGGATCTGTGGGAGGAATGCTCACGCTTACGCCCGACGAGCATACGACCGACGGATTTTTCGTAGCGAAAATGAAGCGCAGGGAGGGAGTTTTATTATGAACATATTATCATACACGCCCGAAGAGCTGCGTGAATTAATGACTTCGATTGGCGAGCCTGCGTACAGGGCAAAGCAGATCTTTACCCAGCTTCACAAGGGAATATCTCTTGACGAGATGACCAATATAGGCAAGGCTACGAAGGAAAAATTACATAACGCAGTTGATTGCAATATGCCAAAAGTTAAGCGTAAGCTCTGCTCAAGGCTTGACGACACGGTAAAGTTCCTTTTCGAGCTTAGCGACGGCAACTGCATAGAATCGGTGGTTATGAAATACGAGCACGGATATACTATCTGCGTATCGAGTCAGGTGGGTTGCCGTATGGGCTGTAAATTCTGCGCGTCTACCCTCGGAGGTAAGGTGCGCGATCTTGAAGCGGGAGAGATACTCGGACAGATAATAAGCGCGCAAAGAGACCTCGGGATACGCATATCCAACGTGGTAATGATGGGTATCGGCGAGCCTCTTGACAATTACGATAACGTAATTAAATTTTTGAAGATAGTGAACCTTCCCGACGGCGTGAATATCGGCTACCGCCATATCTCGCTGTCGACCTGCGGTATCGTGCCGAAGATATACGATTTGGCAGAGGAAGACCTTCCTATAACTCTTTCTATTTCGCTTCACGCATCGACCGACGAGACGAGAAGCGAGATAATGCCCGTGAACAAGGCTTGGGGAATAGACGAGCTGCTTGATGCCTGCCGTGATTATTATAAAAAGACCGAGCGGCGCATCTCGTTTGAGTACACGCTCATCGCGGGCAAAAACGACACTAAGCAGAACGCTATTCATCTTGCAAGCTTTCTCAATTCAAAGCTTCGCACCAAGACCGAGACTATGCCTATACACGTCAATCTTATTCCCGTTAACGAGGTCACGGAATCCGGCTTTAAGAGCTCGGGCAGGGATGCGGTCAAGCGCTTTGCCGCCGAGCTTGAAGCGAGAGGAATACGCGCCACGATCCGCCGCACGCTCGGCTCGGATATAAACGCCTCCTGCGG
>JAZSJO010000158.1:0-7611 GCA_045534365.1 Eubacteriales bacterium | reverse complement strand
TTTTATTTGAAGTTTTTGAAGATACATAAGAAACTTTTTCCAAAAAGGTTCTTATGCGGGGTTTGGGGCAGAGCCCCATATATCCAAATTATTTATCTTGAAGCGCCGCTATACCGGGAAGCTCAAGTCCCTCAAGGAACTCGAGAGATGCGCCGCCACCGGTGGAAATGTGAGTGATTCTGTCAGCAAAGCCGAGAGTCTCACAAGCAGCCGCAGAGTCACCGCCGCCAACGATAGAGATGCAATCGCTGTCAGCAAGCGCCTGTGCTACCGAGATAGTACCCTTTGCAAGGGTGGGGTTCTCAAATACGCCCATAGGACCGTTCCAAACAACGGTCTTTGCAGTCTTAACCGCATTTGCGTAAAGCTCCATAGTCTTAGGACCGATGTCACAGCCCTCTCTGTCAGCAGGGATCTGATCAGCGTCAACGATCACGGTGTCAACGGGAGCGTCGATAGGATTGGGGAATTCTGCGATAGTGGTGCAGTCGATGGGGAGAAGGAGCTGAACGCCGTTTGCTTCTGCCTTTGCCATCATTTCCTTGCAGTAGTCGATCTTCTCGCTGTCGAGAAGGGACTGACCTACGCCGTAGCCCTTAGCCGCGAGGAAGGTGTAAGCCATACCACCGCCGATGATAAGGGTGTCAACCTTAGTGAGAAGGTTGTTGATAACGTTGAGCTTGTCGGAAACCTTTGCGCCGCCGAGAATAGCAACGAAGGGTCTTTCGGGATCAGCAAGTGCCTTACCCATAACTCCGATCTCCTTACCGATAAGGTAACCGCAAACTGCGGGGAGATATGCTGCCACGCCTGCAGTAGAAGCGTGTGCTCTGTGAGCGGTGCCCCCCGCATCGTTTACGTAAAGCCCGTCCTCGCCGCAGAGGTCAGCAAGTGCCTTTGCGAACTCAGGCTTATTCTTCTCCTCGCCTGCGTCGAAACGAACGTTCTCGAGAAGCACGCAGGTACCGTTTTCCATAGCGGCGATCTTTGCCTTCGCGTCGTCACCGACAATATCGGTTGCGTGAACGACCTTGTTATCAAGATACTCGTTGAGCTTGTCAGCGACTATCTTAAGAGAAAACTTCTTGACGTCCTTCTTTGCCTTTTCGAGATACTCTTCGGTTGCCGCAGCCTGCTCGCCTTCGGGAAGCTCTGCTACCTTCTTAAGCTCCTTCTTGGTGAGCTTGAAGCCGGGGGTGAAAACGTTGTGAGGCTTACCCATATGAGAAGCAAGGATAACCTTAGCGCCCTTTGCCATAAGATACTTAATGGTGGGGAGTGCCTCTACGATTCTCTTGTCGGAGGTGATAACACCGTCCTTTGAGGGTACGTTGAAGTCGCAACGAACGAAAACCTTCTGGCCCGCTTTGATCTCAACGTCTTCGATAGACTTCTTGTTGTAGGTCATTTTTATGATCCGCCTTTCTTATTTTGACTGACGCGAAGCGTCAAATTTTTTACCAAATTATAGTTTACCACAAATATCTCATTTTATCAAGTGCTATTAAGTAAAAATTTAACAATATTATCAACTTTTTTTACTGCAAATTGACCGAAAGGCTCGATAGCCTTCCGTTTTCTCTTTTCGCGTCACTCTTCACGGATCGCAGAGCTCTTTCCGTTCCTACAATATCTGCTTCCGTTTTTTCTTGGCAAACGCCCGAATTTCTCCTTTGCGATACCTCTTATTCCATAACCGCTATAGCATCTGCGGTGGGCTGCGACACAGTTGAGCATTTCTCACGTCTTTTCAAAAAGCAGACGGGTACGACACCCAGCGAATTCCGAAAAAAACACAATCCCTATAACAAAGTAAACAAAAATAGCAAACACAAGTAGCGTTTGCTATTTTTTCAATATTACGCCTTCGCCGCTTCCTTTTCAAGGCGGATTGCCTCGTCAAATTCGCGTTCGCGGTTGCGCCTTCTTATCATCTGCTTATAAGAGAGGATACAGCATACGAGGTGTCCTGCGGAGGTTATTACCCAAGTCACGGGCCACGCAAGATACAAGACCTGAATGTTACCTTCAAACATGGGACACACGGCAAATATCCAAACGATACGGAACAGGCAGGAGCCGATTATCGACACCACCATAGGCAGGAGTGATTTTCCCATTCCTCTGAGCGTTCCGCTCAAAACCTCCATAATTCCGCAAAGGAAATACGTCGTCGTAATTATCTGCATTCGCCTCGTTCCCGCTTCTCTTATGGCTATCTGAAGAGGGCTATCACCGGGCTTGTATATCTCAAGCAGCTGCTCGTGGAAAATATAGCAGAATGCGCCTATAGCCAATCCGACAACGGTAACTATTATCACCGCCATAACGGTTATCTTCTTTATTCTTTCGTGCTTGCCCGCGCCTACGTGCTGACCGACGAAGGTAAGGGTCGCCTGATAGATAGCGTTCATCGCCGTATAGATAAACGACTCGATATTGCTCGCCGCGGTATTACCCGAAACCACGACGTCGCCGTATGCGTTAACGCTCGACTGAATAAGCACGTTGGAAATTGAGAAGACCATGCTCTGAATACTTGCGGGAAGGCCCGTGCGGACGATCTCCAAAAGCTCGAAGCGATAGACTTTCGTCTCCCTGAGATTTACCTTGCAGGATCCCTGCATTCTCATCATATAGACAAGGATCATAATTGCGGACGAGAACTGCGCCGCGCTCGTTGCAATACCTACTCCGATAGCGCCCATCTTGAATACGAGCACCATTACGAGATTGAGCCCTACGTTTAGCAATCCCGAAATAGCCAAAAAGATAAGCGGACGCTTCGTGTCTCCCGATGAGCGCAGAGCCGCCGCCAGAAAGTTATATATAAGACAGGCAGGCACACCGACGAAATAGGCCTTCATATAAGGAACGGCCTCGGCAAGGATTCCCTCTGGAGTTCCCATAAGAACAAGCAGAGGTCTTGCCATGAAGAATCCGAAAAGACCGATAGCTATGCCTAAAACTATACCGAGGAAAAGCGAAGTATGTACGCAACGCTGTACTCTGTCGTATCTTTTCGCGCCTATACCCTGCGCCACGCAGATGCTCGTTCCAACGCTGAAGCTGATAAATGCGTTTACGATAAGACTTATAAGCGAGCCGCAAGCACCGACCGCGCCCATAGCAAAGTCGCCCGCAAATCTTCCAACGACCACCATGTCCGACGCGTTGTAAAAGACCTGCAAAAGTCCCGTTGCCACGAGAGGCAGCGAGTATTTGATCATTTTTATGAGCAGATTGCCTTGTGTCAGGTCGTCTATTCGAGCTACCTTTTTAGTATCCGTCATATTCCCTTCCCCTTTACGTATTCAGTAAATCGCGCGAAATATCCGCAAGATACCTCGTTATAATTATAAACCAAAGACGAGAAATGTCAAGTGATTTAAGGAACTTTATTTGTTAATAATTTTAATTGGATTGACAAAGATTTTTTGATGTGGTATAATTAATCCAAATCAACCTACAGAAAGGAAATTCAAATATGATATATATGTTTTTAGCGGACGGATTTGAAGAGGTCGAGGCACTCTGTCCTCTCGATATTCTGCGCCGCGCGGGACTTGAGGTCACCACCGTCGGAATAGGCAAGGATATGATAATAGGCACTCACGGAATAACCGTTCAGGCAGACATTCCCGACGTAATGTACCGCGATTCCTCGCCCGATATGATAATCCTCCCCGGAGGAATGCCCGGCGCATCTAATCTCGACGCGTCGAAGACGGTCGACGCGGCTATAAGAGCGGCATCGCGCAAGGAAGCGTATCTTTGCGCTATCTGCGCCGCGCCCTTCGTTCTCGGCAAAAGAGGACTTCTTGAGGGCAAGAGGGCGGTCTGCTATCCCGGCTTTGAGGAATATCTCACAGGCGCCGAGATCGCAACCGACGCCGTTGTAGTAAGAGACGGAAGCATTATAACCGCGAAGGGTATGGGAGCGGCTTTCGAGTTCGGTCTTGAGCTCGTCCGCGCACTGAAGGACGACGTCACTGCGGAAAAGATAAAAGCGTCGGTCTTTGCAAAATGAGTATGAAAAAGGATCAAAAAACGGCTCTCACGCCGCGGCACGAGGCGTTTCTGCCGATACTTCTGGCGACCGTGTGTATGGTCATCGCCTTTCTCTCCCTGATAATCGACAGATTCATCTTCCCCTTTGGCAAGGAGCTTCTCTCCCCCGCCATCGCGCAGATAACGATACTTCTGCTTCCCGCGTATCTCTGTCTGCTTTTCACAAGCTCTCACCGATCGTTTTATCAGCAGATGACCGATATCGGAATGGGAAGGATCAGGGCAGATTGCGTTTTTCTTATCATCTTCGCCGCGGCGTTTTTGATAAGCTCTTCCCTGCTTTTAAATATCGTTTTCGGAGGAATCTATTCCGCGGCTAACGGCTTTTCGCTTCCTGGCGGATTTATAGCGGGTGAAAACGAATACACGGTGTCTTATCCGTATCTGATATTGGTCTACGCATTTATCCCCGCCATCTGCGAGGAATTTGTTTTCAGAGGACTTATATACAGCGAGCTTTCAAGAGTAAACGAAGTCTTCGCCACCGTCCTGTCTTCTCTGGTATCGGCGTGCTTCGCCTTCAGCCTCGGCGGTCTTCCAGCGGCCCTTTTGTGCGGCGTTACCTATTGCTTTGTATTGCACACCACCCGCTCGCTTCAGGCGTGTATGATCGTTCATTTCGTCTGCAATCTCTTCGGGCTTTTCCTGGGAACGAATATCTACAAATATTTTCTCTCTTCGCAAAACAACACTCTGCTTGTCATCATTCTCATCCTGGCTTGGCTCGTTTCCTGCTCCCTCTTCTTCGCGGAGATCTGCAAGCTCTACCGCAAAAGAGCCGCGGATATATTAAAGGAGACGGCTTTTGAGACTCTGCCCGAGGTCAAGCCTCACAAACTCGTGAGTGAGATGGGCGGCGCAATGATCTTCAAGCCGACGCTTATCGTGTCGATAGTATTTCTGATCTTCTACGTCGCGACTATGGTAATACAGTATTTCACTTGATACATCATCATTCTACTACGTTTGGAGAATTTTGAGTATAACCTTTGTTTCCCACCCGCAACTGTGCGGGTGGTTGTCTGTTTCGCGCGTCGCGCTCAACTGCCTAAAGGCATAAATTAAAACAGCACCCCATATTGTATTATAAATTTGAAAAAGCCCTTGAAATCAAGTTAAAAATATGCTATACTGTTAATTGCTCAAGTATCTACCCGTGGCACAGCTGGATAGCGCGTCAGACTCCGACTCTGAAGGTCAACGGTTCAAATCCGTTCGGGTAGGCCAAACAAATAAGCAGGGGGCGAAGCTTCCTGCTTGTTTGTTTGCTTATTCGAGCAATTATGAGAATCGCTCACCACGTTCGCTCGCGAACGTGTGTATGGGTTCTAAATCCGTTCGCGAGATGCACTCCCCTTTTTTCTTTGCCTCATTCAATCTCCCATCAATCCACATCTCAACAAAAATCACAAAAACTATTTACAAATCAAATTTTTCGTGCTATAATGTAAATGCCAAACAAAATCGAATATTTACAATGTATCTCGCAGTATGTGTATTTTTATTTCTGATAAAAATGCGTATGCTCTTCTTTTGCACGTATTGCGAATTGTAAAAGGTTTTGTTTGGAGACAATTGGGGCTAACGTATTTTTTGTGCGTCGGCTTCGGTTGACGCACTTTTATTTATTGATGATATGCTATCAAAACACTTAAAGTTTATCCGTCCAACCACCTGCAGAAATTTTATAAATTTATTCAGTATTAGAATCATTTGACAAACCGAGCTGCAAATGATACAATAAATAATAATACAAACTTAAGGAGACATTATGAAAAAACTAATTCTTGTTCTGACGATCCTTTTGTGCGTTTTCATCTGCGCCTGCGAAGCTAACGAAAGCTCCGACACCGAAAGCCAAATCGAAACCAACGTCACCACACAAGCATCTGAAAGTGAAAGCGAAGAACCCGACAACTCCGTATCACAAACCGAAATAACCACTGAATCTGAAACCGAATTCGTGTCTGAGACCGAGACTGATACGGTGAGCGAAACCGAAACCGAACCGGAAACCGAGACAGAGACGGAAACGGAAACGGAAACCGAGACAGAGACGGAAGCCGAGACAGAAGACCCCGAAAACACGGCGTACAAGGACATTGAATTCATAGACGCTGAGTTCCTTGCAAAACGGGTATTTACCGCAAACGGCAGCGACATTATGCTGAACGCGTCTATTCCTAACGATTGGCAGATAACAAAAAACAAAGCAGGTCAAACTCTTATTATGCGCAACGGTGTGCAGATAGGAACGGTTACGACCGATAGCGAAGAGAGCGATTGGATAACCGTAGACCTGACGGAAGGCAATATCCCCGGCGCTTCTCTTTCCGTCGCGATCGAAAGACGCGGAAGCGGAGACACCCTTGAGTTCAGACATAAAATCACCTACAGCCTTGAGGACGGAAACGACATAATCTTCAAAGTAAACTACGAGCAGCTATCAGACCGCAATCTGCGAAAGCTCACAAAAAATACCTCTGTGAAATCGGGATTTATGACAGATCCCCAGATAGGCGCTCTTGCCGACACTAACGCAAGCAAATCGATACTTATACTTGGAAACAGCTTTGTCCGTTATTCAACCGTAGGCGCTATTCTTCAGGAAATGTGCAAGCTGAACGGAAAGGATACGTTCGTTGATTGGATCTCAATAAACAACGCTACGATAGCCACCTTTAAGAATAACGAGGAGATAATGAACCGCATTGAGACAAAAAAATACGGCGCGGTCATGCTCTGCGGATTCTATTTCCCCGACGAGGCATACAACGTCGATCCTATCAAGGAGCTCTGCCAACAGGTCGGAACGACGCTCGTTTTCTTCCCCGCGCACAACGAGAACGAGGGATATCTCAACACCGGACTCAAAAGGCACCCCGACGTTCTGTGTCTGAATTGGCGCAAGGACGTAAACGGCATTATGTGCGAGGGCGTTGATAAGCTGGATCTTTGTGAGAACGACTCCGTGTTCCATAGCAAGCCTTTGGCGGGTTATATCGGCGCGCAGATGATATACCGCGCGGTCTTTGGCGAACTGCCTCAAGGAAGACTTTCACGGACGATCTCGCAGGACTACGTAGACCAGATGCTCGGCGACTACGTTACCACGGGTGTTACCTACAACGCAAACAACGTCAGCATCAATATAATTGAATAATAACATTTAACCTAACCCGCTTGCCGAGGCAAGCGGGTTAAGTTTTACAAATCAACCTTTCTTTCGGGAAAGGTTCCGCGTTTTGTTATATTAAGAGCAAATTTCAAATTCAAATTTTGATTTGTCGAATTGTTTTTATTTGTCCTTTTCTTTCCTCGTCGAAAGAAAAGGACGAAAAGAACGCCGCTTGAGAGGAGAAGAAGTCTGCGCGATTGGAAGACTACGCTATCCAATCCGCTCCGACATCCTCCCCTCTTAAGAAACACCCTACCCAAAAAGGCGTTTATTAAATACAACAAGTGAAATTTTGCTTTAAGATATGCTCTGTAGGGTGGGGAGATTTCTTAAAGAGGGGAGAGCTTTTTCTCCCCTCTTTA
>JAZSJO010000193.1:0-5864 GCA_045534365.1 Eubacteriales bacterium | reverse complement strand
TGCCGCAGTTGCTCTTTCCAAGAACGGTCTCAACATACCCTTCTTCTTTAACCGTAAGGAAGTTAAGGATCACGGTGAGGGCGGCGTAAAGTCGGAGGCCAAGCGGTCTTAGGAAGACAATACTAATGGCCAACTCCTTGGCTCACAGAACGCCATGGCTACGATCCGACTTTGCCGCAGTTGCTCTTTCCAAGAACGGTCTCAACATACCCTTCTTCTTTAACCGTAAGGAAGTTAAGGATCACGGTGAGGGCGGCGTATTCGTAGGATACGTTCCTACTCCCGGTGAGGAGATAGTTATTATCGAGGACGTTATCACCGCGGGAACTGCGATCCGTGAAAGCATGGAGATCCTTTCTCACCTTGAGGGAGTAAAGGTTGCCGCTACCTTTATTATGGTAGACCGCAAGGAAAAGGGACAGACCGATAAGGGCGCTATGCAGGAGATCGAGGAGCAGTTCGGATTCCCCGTATATTCCATCGTTGACGTCTACGACATCATCGAGTATCTTGAAGAGGACGAGAAGAACGCCGAGAACGTTCAGAGAATAAAGAACTATCTTGCGGTAAACGGCGCAAAGGCATAATTTTGTGGGGGAAGGTTAAATATGAGACACCTTATTGATATTCAGGAGTTGTCCACCCTTGAGATCGAGGAGCTGCTTCACGTGGCGGAGGATATTATTTTCAATCCCAAAAAGTACGCAGAGTCCTGTCACGGTAAAAAGCTTGCCACGCTCTTCTTTGAGCCTTCCACGAGAACGAGACTTTCGTTTGAGGCGGCTATGTACGAGCTTGGCGGAAACGTGCTTTCGATGTCCAGCGCGGGCTCTTCCAGCGCGGCAAAGGGAGAGAGCGTTGCCGATACCGCAAAGACGGTCTCCTGCTACGCGGATATAATCGCTATGAGACATCCCAAGGAGGGCGCGCCTCTCGTGGCTTCGATGAATTCGTCTATTCCCGTTATAAACGCGGGCGACGGCGGACATAATCATCCCACCCAGACTCTTGCAGACCTTCTAACTATATGGAGAGAAAAGGGAAGACTTAATGATCTCACGGTGGGATTTTGCGGAGATCTCAAATTCGGACGCACCGTTCACTCACTTATAAGCGCGCTTTCGCGTTATACGGGCATCAAGATCGTGCTTATCTCTCCCGTAGAATTGAAGCTTCCCAGCTACGTAAAGGAAGAATTTCTGAAGCCTAACGGCATCGAGTACAAGCAGACCACAGATCTTCTTTCGGTCATGCCCGAGCTTGATATTCTCTATATGACGAGAGTGCAGAGAGAGCGATTCTTCAACGAGGAGGATTATCTTCGACTTAAAGATAGCTACATACTCACTCCCGACAAGCTCAAGAACGCAAAGAGCGACCTTTCTATATTGCACCCGTTGCCCCGTGTCAACGAGATCGCCGTGGCTATCGACGACGATCCGAGAGCCTGCTATTTCAAACAGGTGCTTAACGGCAAATATATGAGAATGGCGCTTATTCTCAAGCTTTTGGAGGTGACCGTATGAATATAGATTCCATTAAGAACGGTATAGTTATCGACCATATCACCGCGGGACTTGGAATGAGAGTTTACAGTCTTCTGGGACTCGACTCTCTTGATTGCCCCGTTGCTATCATAAAGAACGCGCAGAGCGGAAAGATGGGCAAGAAGGACATAATCAAGGTCGACGCTGATATTTCTCTTGACCTTGATATCCTCGGATATATCGATCCCGGTATTACGGTCAATTACATCAAGGATAGCAAGCTTGTAGAGAAAAAGAGCATAGGTCTCCCCGAAAAGCTCGTGAACGTGATCAAATGTAAGAATCCCCGTTGCATAACCACGACCGAGCAGGAGCTTCCTCATATATTCAACCTGACCGACAGAGAAAAGCGCGTTTACCGCTGTATCTACTGCGAGGTCAAGGCAGAGGACAAATAATTGAACGAAAAAGAGAAGCCGTGTGGCTTCTCTTTTTCGTTATATACTTATCTCGTAAAATCAATCGAAATATGATTCTATCTGGAACGTCATAAAATCGCTATCTTCGCGGTTTTCAGGTATGCCCTGCGGAAGATTTTTATAAGACGAGGCGTTACCCACGTTTACACCTGAAAGACCTGATTGTGCCAATAAAAGCCCATATTGTAGAGACTGCGGACATCGAGCAATAGAGTATTCCCGCGATTATTCCGTAGAGCCATAACCGTGGCGAGAAATTGAAGCCGTCCTTGTCGCTTATCACGAAGACCATCATCGAGAAGAGACTGATGAGAGCGGTGAAGATAAATCCGCACACATAGTGCTTGGAATTGTATTTCTTTATAAAGATGCCTTCGGCAAGGCTTGTGAAGGTGGTTATCAGAATAAGCAAAGCGGACATTTTTGACTTCAAAAATAATTTATTTGTGTTTAAATCAATCATATCACAAATAAAAATAAATGTAAATGCAAAAAATTCTATTTTTTTGAGGCAATTTGCCCGTCAAATATTGATTTTTTTCATTTTTTGCAGTATAATAGAGAAAAGTTTTCACGATTTTTCTAAAAAAGGAGAAAAAATGGACAGTATCTGCAACTTTATCCCCACGAAAAACGGCGGCGGAGACCTGAAAACGATACACTTCGTCTACGAGACCGAATTCAAGAAAATGAAGCAGCCGTTCATAGTTCCCATATACTATATGCACCTTGTAACAAGAGGGGAGGGAATGCTGAAGCTTGATACGGGTGAATACAGGATAGGCGAGGGAAGTCTTTTCTTTGCATTTCCGGGCGTGTCTTATGAAATAGAGGGCAGCGACGACCTGACATATATATATATCAGCTTTATGGGCTTGAGGGCCCGCGATCTGCTTGAGGATATGAAGATAACCCCGACACGTCCCGTCTACGAGGGCCTTGATGAGCTTATACCGTTCTGGAAGCGCTCGATACAGCGCGTAGACCGACGGAACGCCAACGTGCTGACCGAAAGCGTTTTGCTGTACACTCTGTCCTATATAAGCGAGGAAGAGGAGGGGCTCAAGCCTAAAAGCAATAACGTGCTTGAAAATATCATCAGCTATATCGACAACAACTACGGCGATCCCGACATCTCTCTGAAAAAGATAGCCGACATATTCGCCTATACCGACAAATATCTCTCTCACTTGTTCAAGGATAATATGCAGATGAATTTCATTCAGTATCTGACGCACCTTCGTGTGCAGAGAGCGCTTGATCTTATAGGTGAGGGTGAGCGGAATATTGACGCTATTGCCATCGCCTGCGGGTACAGAGATCCCGTATACTTTGCCAAGGTTTTCAAAAAAATTATGCATAGTACGCCCCACGCTTACGTAAAGCAGAAGGACAAAAAATAAAAGCTTGCATCGCAAGCTTTTATTTTTTATTTCACCGAGTATTCCGGCACGGGCGCGGTGTTGGCGATTACAGTTGATTTTTTGCTCTCGGAGGTCTTTTTTATTTTGAAATATATCGCGTAAAACGCGCCTATGTAGAGGAAGAAGAGCAGAAGCACGATAAGGGGGTAGAGCACGCGGCTGCCGTTTACGAGATTGTAAAAAATGTCGTAGGGAGTGCCGTCACCTTGCATAAGGAACATATAGTTGTAATCGATAATATGGTTTACGATGTAGGCGACGATGCAAGCGACGGTGAGGATAGAAACGGTTATCATTACGTTCTTCCTTTTCATGCTTGCTATGCCCGAGAACATTATATAAAGCGAGGCAAAGCCCGAGATACAGTGGGTTATGCCCGAAACAACGGTATCGAATGATAGAACGGGAAGGCAGCTATAAATATTACCTGCTCCGATAGTACCGAGCAAAGCTCCCAATATTCCGAATATCATAACGAAATCCAAAGCCGCTTCGCGAAGTCTGCCCTTTGAAAACGCCGCCAAAGGAATAGTTATGAGCTGCAGACTGCACAAAAACAAGGGAAGGTTATATACCCAGACCGCAGGATCGTTTGACCTGATAGAGAGAATGATTATTTTAGCTATCTCAAAGGCGTCGATAAGAATAGCAGACCATACGAGCACTTTGTTTTTCGCTTTGTCGTCCTTGTTCTTGTTTCTGTGACCGAGAAGGATAGCGAGAGTCGCCATTACTAAAAGCAAGCAGGCGACGAAGGCAAGGTGCTGCCAGGACAAAAAGCCTTCAACGGGACGGCTGTATCCCCCAAATCCGAAAAATTCTTTCATAATGATCATTTGCCGTATGATACGGCTTGCTCCAATTTATTTTTGAGTTTCTTATTTGATTCTTCTTCCTTCGAACGGAAATCGGGATCGCGTTTTTTGAGGATAGCGCGAGCTGCGAAATAAACGGCGTATATTACAACGCAGACGGCAAAAACGCTAAAGACTACCACGGGAGGCATTATCTCGTCGGTGAGGAAGGGGAAGATGCTTTTTTCGATAAAGAACCAATTTTGTTCTCCGTCGTATACGGTGTTTCCAAACCACGCCCAGACTAAGATCGCGAGAATTGCCACGAATTCCTTCCATATCTTTTTGAAGCTTGGTACGACTACACCTAACGCGATATTTAAAAATCCCCAGCAGAAGAGCAGACCGTGATACATAAAGGTCTGAAAAATTATATAGCTGAAAGGCGGTTGTCCGCCAAGAGCCGTTCCGGGGTAGCACATCCACATAAGCGAGCCGGCGATGGACAGGGTCACTATCGCGGATCTTACGCTTTTGAATTTTTCATTGAACTGCACAAATGGGACCAATGCCGCCATTATGGTGCAGATGTTAAAGGGAAGCTTGTAGACGCTTATTCCACTATAGCTGTCGGAAAGCGGCATGATAAAGAAGTCCGCCAAGTAAAGAGTTATGGTAAGATAAGCCATCAAGCGAAGAAGCTTTTCCTTTTTGCGCTCGCTTTTGTCGTGAAAAAGAACGGCGAGGAGAATGCTTCCTCCGAAAATTATGAATAAATATAGAAAATGCCAAACGTCAAACAAACCGATCTGAAGGCTTGAATTGTGCTCGCTGAACAGCCATTCGATAAAATCTTTCATTTTCTTTCTCCATATTTTTGAAATACAGGTGAAATATTCATTGATTCTATACTACTACACAAGTCGGATTTTGTCAAAGGGTTTGGCAGGGAATTAAGAATAATTAAGAAAGACGACGCGAGAAAAACGCAAGTTAAAGCCGCTGTTCTGCCGTTTGTTGATTTTACACATAAAACTCGTTATAATAATACTAATTATATATATTATCATTCTTGAAATAAAGTGAGCGAAAGGTGTATAATATATAATGGTTTAGTTTACGAAAGTAAAGGGACTAATTTCTATTTAAGAGGAGCTGTCTGTATGAAGAGATCAGCAAGATTTCTGAGATCGATCCTGGCGCTTGTGCTGGTTTGCATGATGGTAGTATCATGTAGCCCTGCAAATTCCGGAGACGATACGGAAAAGACCACGCAAACGGAGATCGGGGAGACCGAGACGACGGTAGAGACCGAGTCTGACGAAGCCTCCGAATCTCTGACACAAACCGAAACTCTGACGGACACAGAGGCTGTGACCGAAAAAGAGTCGGAAACGGAGAAGACGACTGAAAGCGATACCGAAACGGTTACTGAAACCGAATCTGTGACCGAGAGTGAAACGGTATCCGAAACGGAAACCGAGACGGAGACCGAAACCGAAACGGAACCCGAAACGGAAACCGAAACCGAGACCGAGACCGAGACCGAAACCGAGCATATACACACCCTCTCCGTCAGAGTGATAGGCAACAGATACGCGTACGCCTGCGAGACCTGCAATCACGTTGAAAAGAAATACGGAGTATCCTCAAATATTGAGGGATACCTCCCCGCAGAGG
>JAZSJO010000198.1:0-3044 GCA_045534365.1 Eubacteriales bacterium | reverse complement strand
GGCAGAGAACTGTGGATATGTGGAGCATATAGACCATTGGTCTGAAGATACCGAAAACGAATATCTCGCTCTTTTTTGCCTTGTCGAGAGCGCGGTTCTTCGCCTCGAACTCTTCCTTTTTGCGCTCCTCGCGGTTGAATATCTGGATTATCTTCATACCCGAGAGGTTTTCCGAAAGGAAGGTATTTATATCGGTCGTGCCGTCCTTTACCTTGCGGTAAGCCTTTCTCGAGAATTTACGGAAGATGACCGTAAAGAGCACCACGAAGGGAACGAAGCAGAGAACTACCAAGGTCAGCATATAGTTGAGGAAGAGCATAGCTCCAAGAACGCCGACTATGATAAACATATTCTTTATCAGGTTTACCAGAATGTTGGTAAAGGTGATAGAGATAGCGTCGGTATCGTTCGTGACTCTCGTGACGAGCGTTCCCACGGGTATTTTGTTAAGCTGGTCGTGAGACAGACTTTCTATGTGCTTGAAAAGGTCTTCTCTGATATTCGAGACGATCCTCTGTCCCGTCTTCTGAAGCACTATCGACTGGAAGTAGGTGCAGATAAGAGAGACCAGAAGGATACAAGCATACACTACGATCCTTACGATTATGTCGTCCATAGAGAAGCCTTCTTCGGCGTCTACGAGCTTGACGAGATCGCCCATGATAAGGGGCGAGATTATCTCGTGAGCTATCGAGAATATCATCAGGAATAGCACGAGAACGAATCGGGGGATATAGGGCTTTGCGTATTTCAGAAGTCTCTTGATTATCTCCGAGTCCTTCATATCTCTGTCAAAGCCGATAGCCTCCTTTTTATCCTTCATAAAAGCGAAGGCGAGGATGAATATTATGGCGAATACGCCGATAACGGCGCCTACCGTGAGTAAGGGATAGATATTATACATTTGCGCTTACCTCCTTACCGTCGGCGCTTTCGGCGTCGTCGAGCTTCTGCAGGTCGACGAGATTGCGGAATTCATCGCAGCCCTCGTACAGCTCGCTGTAGTTTCCGACCGCGGCGATCTTACCGTCGTCTACGAAGATTATCTTGTCCATCTGCTCGATGGTGCTGACTCTGTGAGCGATAAGAATGGTTGTCTTGCCGTCTCTCATATTGCGGAGATTTTCAAGGATCGCCTTTTCAGTCTTTACGTCAACCGCCGAGACCGAATCGTCGAGAATAAGTATGGGCGCGTTCTTCATAAGCGCGCGCGCTATCGAGATACGCTGTTTCTGTCCGCCCGAAACGGTAACGCCGCGCTCTCCGAGAACGCTTTGATACTGAAGGGGGAATTCTGCAATGTTATCGTGAACGTCCGCCATCCTTGCGGCAAACTCGACGTCGTCGTGAGTTCCTCCGTCGGTGGCGAAGCTTATGTTGTTTTCAATAGTCTCGCTGAAAAGGAAGTTGTCCTGCGGAACGTACGCGGCGGCGGCTCTGACCTTCTTTATCGGTATCAGATTTACGTCGTGACCGTCGATAAATACCGTGCCCTCGGGTACGTTATAGGTGCGCAGTATCAGGTCGACTATAGTAGTCTTACCCGAGCCCGTCCGTCCGATTATACCGACGTTCTCGCCCGCCTTGATAGAGAAGCTTACGTCGGTGAGCACGTCGAACTCTCCGTCGGGGTAGCGGAAGGTGAGGTTTCTGAACTCGATATCGCCCTTGATGTCGGATATGTCCTCAACGCCTGCTCTGTCGAAGACGTCGGGCTTAGAGTCGAGAAGCTCTCCTATACGGTTGAGCGACGCCTTGCCCTGCGCGTGCATTCCGATAAGCTCGGAGACCGCCATAACGGGCCAGATTATCGCGTTGAAGTAGCCGATGAACTCTACAAGCTCCGCCGCCTTGAAGACACCCGTATATACGAGATATCCTCCGTATCCGAGAATGACGCAGACCACCGCCTCGATAAGCAGAGTCAGAGCCACGTGAAGAAGCACGGAGAGCTTGGTGTATTCAACGTTTCTGTCCTCGTTGTTGCGGCTGAGCTTTCTGAACTGGAGCAGCTCGTGAGCCTCCTTGACGAAGGCCTTGATGACAGCGACACCAGCGAAGCTTTCCTGCGAGAAATCAGAGAGCAGGGAGAATGCCTCCTGTCTCTTTTCCCACTTTGCCGTCATATATTTGCCCACGATAAGCGAGCAGATAAGCAGAAGCGCCATAGGGATCATACAGAGGAGCGATAGCGTAGGGTTCATTATCACCATTTTGGCGATAGCGAGAACTCCGAGCACCACCGCGTCGAAGAACATCATTATTCCCCAACCGAAGCATTCCTGAACGGTGTTGAGATCGTTGGTGAAGAAGGACATCATGTTGCCGACCTTGTTGACCTGATAATACTGTTGAGAAAGGTCCTTGCAACGGTCGAACATCCTGCCTCGAAGGTCTGTCTCCAGCTTGATTCCCGAGCCGAAGAAGCAAACTCTCCATAAAAATCTGCCGAATACGAGGGAGACGATAACGAAGAGGAGGGGACGGCAGATGTGTTCAAGCAGAAACGAAAGGTCAAAGACGAGCGTCTCTCCCGTTTCGATTTCGACTACACCCTTTTCAATGCCCTCGATGACCATACCGTACAGCTCGGGAAGAACGAGCTGCATATAGTCGACGAGAATAAGGGCAAGAGCGCCCAGAATGAGCATAGGCGCGTATTTGAGATAATATCGATTTATGTGTTTTCCAAATATCAAGATCATCCCTCCCCAAAATAGATTTTGCTATTGTTTTTGCAATTAAAAATAATTGTAGCACTATTTTGTCGATTTGTCAATATATTTAATAAATAATATAACAACTAAAAGTTGCATTTTGAAAACACCCCGAATTCGCCCGTTTTTGATGCGAAAAAGTGGGCGGATTCGGGGTGTTTGCCATCGTATGAGACAAATCAAAATTTAAACTTAAGTTACCATTGATTCAAAAGCGGCGTTGAGCGCGTCGGAAATGCGTCGCATTTCTTCCGCGTCCACCTTCAAGATCTGACGGTCGTAGGTGAGAAGTCCGTTCGTCTCGTCCTCAACGTCGCTGACCTGCGT
>JAZSJO010000005.1:0-10461 GCA_045534365.1 Eubacteriales bacterium | reverse complement strand
CGAGATCTTCAACCAGCTCTCCAAGTGGCAGTCGATGAGTGCAGGCATCCTCAAGATGCCCGTCGTTCTCCGCGTTTCGGTTGGCTCCAAGTACGGTGCCCAGCACTCGCAGGACTGGACGGCACTCTGCTCGCACATCCCCGGTCTTAAGGTCGTATTCCCCTCCACTCCTACAGACGCAAAGGGTCTTATGACCACCGCCCTTGAGGGTACCGACCCCGTCGTATTCTTCGAATCCCAGAGAGTTTACGGCTTTGGCGAGGAATTCAACAAGGACGGCGTTCCCACGGGTCACTTCGCTATCCCCTTCGGCGAGCCCGACGTTAAGAAGGAAGGTAAGGACGTTACCATTCTTACTATCGGCGCGGTTCTCTACAGAGCTATGGAAGCCGCAAAGATCCTTGAAGAGAAGTACGGCATCTCCGCAGAGGTTATTGACACCCGTTCCATCGTTCCCTTCAACTACGAAAAGGTTATCGAGTCTGTCAAGAAGACCGGTAAGGTTCTTATCGTAGGTGACGCTTGCGAGAGAAACAGCGTAATGCGCGATATGGCGTCCAACATCACCGAGCTTGCATTCGACTACCTTGACGGACCTCCCGTAGTAGTTGGCTCTCGTAACTGGATAACTCCCGCGTTCGAGCTTGAAAAGAGCTTCTTCCCTCAGGCAAGCTGGATAATCGACGCTCTCCACGAAAAGATCATGCCCCTTCCCGGTCACGTTGCAGAAAACAACTTCACCGAGATAGAGAAGATCGAAAGAGCAAAGAAGGGTATTTAAATTTAAATCCAATAATACAGGGCATAGCAATATGCCCTGTATTTATAAGACGGTATGAAATATATAAGATTACACACGACAAGTCCCTATTATAACCTCGCTGTCGAGGAATATCTCTTGAAAGAGACGACCGACGACGTTTTTATGCTCTGGCAAAACTCCCCTTCGGTAATAATCGGTAAGAATCAAAACGCGTACGCCGAGGCAGACCTCGCTTACGCTAAAGAAAATCGAATAAATATTGCCCGTCGCATAACGGGAGGCGGAGCGGTCTTTCACGACGAGGGAAACGTCAACTACACCTTCATCACGTCGAAAAGCAAGGCGGGATCTCTTGATTACGAGTATTTTACCCGTCCTATCGTCGACGCGCTCGCTTCTTTGGGGCTCGATTGCGCTCTGTCGGGCAGAAACGACCTTGAATGTGACGGAAAGAAGATCTCGGGAAACGCGCAATTCTCCACAAAAGACCGAATCCTTCACCACGGCACTCTGCTTTTTGACGCAAACGTCGATATTATGTCGCGTGTGCTCAAGGTCGATAAGGAAAAGCTTGAATATAAGGCGGTCAAGTCTCATAAGAGCCGCGTAGCCAATATCGCCTCGCTTTTAAAGTCAAATATCGGCGTTACGGACTTTATCGACAAGATAGAATCCTTCGTTATCGAAAAGATCGGCGCAGACAGAACGTCTCCTCCGCAAAATGAGAAGATCGACGCGCTCTGTGAAAGAAATTTGGGCGACGAGTGGATACTTTCGGGCAAAAGATTTCTCACAAGCTATACCGTGAGCCGTCGCAAGAAATATCCCTTTGGAATAGTCAATATAAATATGATCTTAAACGCCGACGTTATCGAGGAGATAATGATCTCGGGAGATTTCTTTGAAAAAGCGCCTATAGAGGAGCTTGAAGCTCTCTTGAGGGGCAAAAAAGTATCGTTTGTGGACGATATTGACGTTTCGGAATATATAGCTAATATGTCAAGTCAAGAATTCAGAGACCTTATTATAGGATAAAAACACAAGGAAGACTCGTTACGAAGTCTTCCTTGTGTTTTTGTTATTTTCATAAATTGCAGTTTATAAGTTTCTTTTTATGTTCATTTCCTGCCGACGAGGGCAAGAAATGAACAAGAAAACATTTCGACAAATCAAAATTCAAACTTAAGTTACTATCGCTTCAAACTCAGATACTCTTCCGCAAAATGCGCCGCGACAGCTCCGTCAGACACCGCCGTTACTACCTGCCTCAACACCTTCGTGCGAACGTCCCCTACAGCAAAAACACCTTCAATATTCGTTTTGGTGCTTTCGTCCGCAACGATATATCCGCCCTTGTCAAGCTCAAGCTCCTCAAAAAGCTCGGTGGCGGGCTTTCTGCCAATGCTTACGAATATTCCGTCGCAGGCGATCTCTCTTATCTCGCCGCTCTTAAGATTCTTAATCAAAGCCCCCTTCACTCTGCCGTCAACGATAAATTCGGACAGCGTAGAATTCCACATAAATTCCACGTTTTCCGCTTTCATAAGCGGCTCGTGATATATCTTCGTAGCGCGGAGGGTATCCCTGCGATGGACTAATATGACCTTCTCTGCCAAATGCGACAGATAAAGCGCGTCGGACACCGCCGTGTTACCGCCGCCGACCACTATAACGGTCTTGCCCTTATAAAATCTTCCGTCGCAATGCGCGCAATAATGAACGCCGCGTCCTATAAGCTCTTTTTCACCTTCCACACCAAGCTCTCTCGGATTTGCGCCCGTGGCGATAATAACGCTATGCGCAAAATATTCGCCCGACGAGGTGACTATTCTCTTCGGCTCCTCCCTCAGAGCAACCGATACGACCTCGCCGAATTCGCTCTTAGCGCCGAATCTCTCCGCGCCCGCCTGCATCTTCATACCAAGCGTAAAGCCGTCTATCCCCTCGTCAAAGCCGGGATAATTGTCGATAACGTCGGTTATCGACATTTGTCCTCCCGCCGACATTCTCTCTATAACAAGCGTCTCAAGCCCCGCGCGCGAGGTATAGAGCGCCGCGCCGTAGCCCGCGGGGCCGCCTCCGATTATTATAACGTCGTATATTTTCATAAAGCTTACCTACCTTTTTTTATTTACACTTATATTATACCCGTAAAGCACGAATATTTCTGTGACTTTATCACACAAATTCACAATACATCTATTGACAATTTACCGCACGGCATATATAATAAATATAACGAATCTTTTCTTGGAGGACGAAATGGACAAGCAAGAGCTTCAAGGACTTTTCAGAGGTGTTTTCCCCTTTTGGAACGATATGAGCGAGGATGATAAGGAGACCTTCTGCCGCAGCTCGCACGCCGTGAGCTTCAAAAAGGGCGTCAACATACACGACGGCAACGAGTGTACGGGAATAATCCTCGTCAGAAGCGGCAGTCTGCGAATGTATATGCTCTCCGAGGACGGCAAGGAGATCACCCTCTCTCGCTTTTTTCCGGGTGAGATGTGCATACTTTCGGCGTCCTGCGTATTACATACCGTTTCCTTTGACGTTTTCGTCGATTCCGAGGACGAGAGCGATTGTATAGTCATCGGCGGTTGCGCCTTTGAGGATCTGGCAAGACGAATGCCCGAGGCAAAAATATTCGCTCTTGAAAGCGCGCTTTCAAGCTTTTCCGACATAATGTGGGTAATGCAACAGATACTCTTTATGAGTATGGACAAGCGTTTGGCAATATTCCTGCTTGACGAATCCGCAAAAACGGGCTTGGACACGATAAAGCTGACCCACGAGCAGATAGCGAAATATATGGGCTCTGCCCGAGAGGTCGTGTCAAGAATGATGAAATATTTCGTTTCCGAGGGCTTGGTCGTGACCTCAAGAAGCGAGGGAATAAAGCTTCTTGACAAAAAGCGACTCCGCGCGCTGACGATGTAAAATAATTCAAGGGCGAGCTATGCTCGCCCTTGATGTTTTTTAGCAATATATCAACCGTCTATCATCGCGAGTATCTGCTCCTTCGGTCTTGCGCCCGTCGCTTGATCTACGACCTTGCCGCCCTTCATGACCACGAGAGTGGGAATACTGAAGACGCCGAACTGACCTGCCAATTCCTGCTCGTCGTCAACGTTCACCTTGCCAACGACGATATCGTCTCTCTCCTCGGCGATCTCGTCAACAATGGGAGCAACCATACGGCAAGGGCCGCACCAATCCGCGTAAAAATCAAGCAACACGGGCATCTCGCTATTCTTTATCTCTTCAAAATTATTTTTATTGACCTTTAATACTGACATAATTTTTCTCCTTTAATTTTTAATCGGATTTAAGATTCTTTATCTTACGCTCATATTATACCACGCAAAAATTATTTATTCCGTGACAAAGTCACAAAAAGAAAAAAACGCGAAAAATTCGCGTTTTTCTTAAAATCATACGTTCTCTCCCTGCGTTCTCCTCTTATCAAGCTTTGAGTTGCGAACATAAAGCATCATCCGAAAATTTATATAACCATAATATCATTTTTCATCCCGATTGCCAATAGCATACACGAAAAAATGGATTCTGTTACTTCGGAAATGCCACTCTGACCTCTGTTCCCTCTCCAAGCACGCTCGTTATTGTAAATTCCGCTCCGTAAAGCGCGCATATATGCTTGACTATAGCTAATCCAAGTCCCGTACCGCCCGTTTTTTTCGAGCGGGACTTATCTACTCTGTAAAACCTCTCGCAAAGATGAGGAATATTCTCCTCGGCGATGCCGATACCCGTATCCTTTACTCTGATAACGCTCTCTTTTTCAAGCTCCTCAAGAATTATCTCGATTTTTCCGTCCTGTTTGTTATAGTTTACCGCGTTGGAGCAGAGATTCTGCAACACTTCGTATATCCTTTTCTCGTCTGCCATAACGGTCGCTTTTCCGATAATGCTCGCGCTGACGGATTTTACCGCCATATTTTCGGAAAGCTCTGTTAATACCTCCTCCGCAAGCGGCAAGACCTCGACCGCCGTTTTCATCTCACTCTCTCCCTCGCTTTCAAGCCTGCTGAGCTTGAGCATATCGGATATGAGCGCGGAAAGTCTCATCGATTCCTTATGTATGCGTTCTATCTGTCTGTGCGTGGATTGATCGGTCTCCTTTGCCATTATAAGCTCGCTGAGTCCCAGCATCGCAGTCAAGGGCGTTTTCAATTCGTGAGAAGCGTTGGCAAAAAACTCTTCTTTCTGCCTTGCAAGCTCTTTTTCGGCGTCAAGATAGGCGTTCAGCCTCTCTTTTTCCTCCTTTGAGCTATGCAAGCTCAAAACCGTTTTTTCGTTCAAACCGTTGATTTCACGGTAGACCGTCGCGAACTCCTTGTCCATATTCTCAACGATAATAGGAGCGTAAGCCCCCTCACTGACGCTCCTTAAGCTTTCCGAGATGTCCGTGATCTGCTCAGCAACGCTTCGCGACAGCTTCCTTGCAAAAACGACCGCTATCATACTGCTCACCGCCAGCGCCAACAGCAAAAACGGCAACGCGTTTAAAATATACGAATTAGTCTCTACGGTCTTTATGGCAAGTCGGACTACTACGGTCTCACCGTTGGAAAGCTCCACCGCAGACGCGCAATACGTCATTCTGCAGCCAAAGGTCTCCGAATAACGCTCAACCGTCCTTATCTCTCCGCCAAGAGCGGAATGGACCTCTTCTCTGTCGATATGATTTTCCAGCTTATCGTGCGTGTCGCTCTCAAAAAGCACGCTTCCGTCAGTCGATATTACAGTCACTCTGCACGAGTCGTCCTCGTAAAACACGTTCAGAGCCTGAAAATCGTCTGCGCCGTCTATCAGAGCTGCCGCAAGCTTAATTTCGGTTATCAATCTTTCATTGACGATATTTCTATTGACTGTATACGTTATCCATATACCCGCAGTAAACATTATTAGCGCCGCCATAAGGGCTATGATAAAACATCTGATAAATATTCTTCGTTTCATTTGTTCTCAAACCTGTATCCTATGCCTCGAACGGTTATAATAGCGTCAGCGTCTCCGCCGGCACCTCTTATCTTTTCCCTCAGCGACGCTATGTGCATATCCAGAGTTCTCGTCTCTCCCATAAAATCCTCTCCCCATACCTCTCTGAAAAGCTCCTCGCGTTCTACAGTAATGCCCGCCTTTCCTATAAGAAGTTTTATCAGCTTGAATTCCTTCAGGGTAAGCTTGAGATCGGTCTGCATATAGTACGCCTTATATGTATTATTGTCCACGAAAAATCCACCCGCGCTTGTGACGTAAAGATTCGCGCGGCGCAGATTAGCCTTCACCCTCGCCATAAGCTCAAGAATTGAAAAGGGCTTTGACATATAGTCGTCCGCGCCCTTGTTCAAGCCCTTTACAAAGCTTATCTCGTCACTTTTGGCGCTTACTATTATCACGGGCAATCTCTCGTCTATTTCGCGGATTCTCGAAAGGATAGTATATCCGTCCATATCGGGAAGCATTATGTCAAGAATTATAAGATTCGGTCTCGCTCTTGAAAACGCATCGAAAAATTCAGCTCCCGACGAAAATATCTCAACTCTGTAATAATCCTCAAACGCTCCCGAATATACCTCTTGTATTCCCTCGTCATCCTCAACGACGTATATCAGAACATCAGCCATTTTTGCATCTCCTTTTTTATTACAATCATATTTTAACATAAAACGCTAAAACTTGCAATACGTTTTCCGCTCAAAAAAGGTTTTTCAAACGCGATCAGACCGACATGAGATATTTATCCTCGTATTCTTTGTATTTTTCTCTATATTTCTGGCTGACGTCTCTTGCCTGTCTCAAGGACTCGTGCAGATTCATATTTCCGTCCTTAACGTCTATCACGCATCCCGCTATATTCGAGCAATGGTCAGATACTCTCTCCATATTCGTAATAAGATCGCTCCAGACAAAGCCTGCTTCGATCGAGCATTCTCCCATGCAAAGTCTATCGATATGCTGAGAGCGAAGATACTCCTTCATTCTGTCTATTATCTGCTCAAGAGGCTCGACGTCTACTGCGCTTTCAATGCTTCCCTCGGCAAAAGCCGCATAAGACATGTCAATTATCTCGATAACGGCGTCACGCATTTTATTGATCTCTCCTTGCGCAACAGAAGAAAACTGTATATTCTTCTCACGAAGCTCCTCGGCAGATTCAAGTATATTGACCGCGTGGTCGCTTATTCTCTCAAAATCTCCTATAGCCTTCAGTAGCATCGACGCCCTTGCACCCTCGACCTCGTTGAGCGAGTAGGCGCTGAGCTTTACAAGATAGCTACCGATAATATCCTCGTAGTGATCGGTCTTATCCTCTGCCTCGCGTATTCTCAAAGCGGCATTCTCGTCGTATTTTTCAAGACAGGCAAGGCTTTCCTTGAGCGATCTCGTCGCAACGGTCGCCATTTCTACGGTCAGATCGTGACTTCTCTCAAGCGCTATTGCGGGCGTAAGCAAAAGTCTCTCGTCAAGCTCGGATACCTTTTCGGGCTGTTTTGCGTCGGGCACCAGCTTATAAGCAAGCTTTTCAAGCAAACTTGACATAGGAAACATAAGCAATGTACACGCTATATTGAATATCGAATGAGCGGTGGCTATTCCGGAAAGTGTGGCGGTAGCAGAAAACAGTATAGGTGATAACAGAGCCTTAACGGCTAAAAATACGCTGAGCCACACTGCCGTTCCTATAACGTTAAAGGAAAGGTGCACCATTGCCGCTCTTTTCGCGTTTTTGTTGGTTCCGAACGACGAAAGAAGTGCCGTTATACAGGTTCCGATATTCTGTCCCATTATTATCGGTATCGCCGCGCCGTAGGTTATCTGTCCGGTCATCGCAAACGCCTGAAGAATACCCACGGATGCCGAGCTTGATTGAATTATAGCGGTAAGCACCGCGCCCACCAATACGCCGAGTATGGGGTTTTCAAAGGTAACGAACAGCTCTCTGAACGCGGGAACGTCGGCAAGACCCGATACCGAATCAGACATAGTATCCATTCCAAACATAAGCACGGCAAATCCAAGGAATATCGTTCCAATATCCTTTTTCCTGTTACTCTTGCACACCATAAACATAATTATTCCGATAAGCGCGAGAATGGGAGTGAAGGAGGTCGGCTTCAAGAGCTTCAAGAAAATATTATCTCCCGAAATACCGCCCAATGACAGTATCCAAGCGGTAACTGTCGTGCCTATATTAGCTCCCATGATCACGTGGATCGCCTGATTCAGCGCCATAAGACCCGAATTGACAAATCCGACCACCATAACAGTCGTGGCGGAAGAGCTTTGAATTATAGCGGTCACGCCAAGACCGGTCATCAGACCTAAAAATCTATTTCCCGTCATTTTCGCAAGCATCAGCTCAAGCTTGCCGCCCGCGCTTCTTTCAAGCGCCTGTCCCATAATATTCATTCCGAAAAGGAACAGACAGATTCCTCCGATAAAAGTTAAAACGTCAAAAATACCCATTGATCTCTCCTTAAAAAATAGAATTTGAATTTTACCTTACAGCTTTCAATTATAAATCTTCGCGCATTTTTTCGCAATCAACGCAAATTCAAATCAATGTAAAATTAACGTAAAATAGCAACACGAAAGAGCCTCACGGTCGATCCGTGAGGCTCTTTCGTATCAGGAAAATCTCCTATTGCTTATTAAAATGAGAGAAAAATTCTTTTTTATCCATAATGACGTTCACCGCGGAGAGAAGCGCGTTGGGCGTCATTCCGCGCGGCATTCCCAACGATACGGCAAATTCGTCACGTCGCGCGGTGCTGTCGTCCCGTCCCGTCAAGCCGACCTCGTACATATCTGCCTTGCTTATCCCCTCGCGAGACTCGTTATCATCGCAGCTACCCGAAGCAAAGGGGGTAAGCAATCTTCTTATAATATCGGTGTCCGTTCCCTCTACTCCGAGAAAACCCTCCGCCGAAGCCTCTGCCTTTCTCCTCTCCTTGCCCTTGACCTGCGGAACGTAGAGCTGAATAAGCCTATCCTTCGGTATCGCCGAGGTGATATGCGAGCGAATGACCTTGCCCGCGCCGTCGCTATCGGTCAGAACTATTATTTTCGACCTCTCCGCAAGACGTCTGATAAGCGCCAATCTCTCGGCGTTTTTGAAGACGCCGAAGCCCTCGGTGGTAATGACGCAGGCGTTCGCTACCGAGGTTATCTTTATTTTATCGTATCTCCCTTCCACGATTATAGGAAGGTCTATCTTTAATTTTTCCATTATTAAGCCTTTCAAGCCAACGCGAAATAAAGTATCACCAATACTCCGAGAGCTATGCGATATACGCCGAAGGGCGCGAAGCTGTGTTTCTTTACAAAATCCATAAGGAATCTTATAGCGACCAAAGAAACCGAGAAAGCCACAACGCTTGCCACCAGCAGCACTATCCACGCAAGCGTCGGCACTCCGACTCCGCTCTCGGCAACGTAATCAAAAAATCCGTAGCCCTTAATAAGACTTGCGCCTGCCATAGCGGGTATTCCCAAAAAGAAGGAAAATTCCGCCGCCGCGGGACGCGATATTCCGAGGATTCGTGAGCCTAAGATAGTCGAGCCCGAGCGAGAAGTGCCGGGTACTATAGACAACGCCTGAAAGCAACCGATAAGCATCGCCTGAGAATACGATATGTCGTCCACACACTCGACAGACGCCGCCTTTTTCGATTGCCAACGCTCGATCATTATAAAGAGGATGCCGTAAACGATAAGAGCTACCGCCACGGTGAGAGCGTTATATATCCAGCCGTCGATATCCTTGCCCGTCAGCTTTTCGAGCATTTTATCGCCAACGATACCAATAAGAGCCGCAGGAACGCTCGCGATAACCACCTTGAGCCACAGCACCCAGGTGCTTTTCTTCTCCGCAACGCTTTTTGACGGCGCGAAGGGATTGAGCTTGCCGAAAAACATCACCACAACCGCAAGTATCGCGCCAAGCTGAATGACCACCTCGAACATACTCATATACTCGTCGGCAAATCTCGCGTCAAGCTCGGGCACTATATTCAGCTTTAAAAGCTCGTCAAGCAATATCAGATGTCCCGTGGAGCTTACGGGCAACCACTCGGTTATACCCTCGATAACGCCGAAGATCATCGCTTTTATTATTTCCAAAAACGCCATTTTTCTCCCCTTGATCAGTATCTTTATTCCGCTCCGCGCATAATATCGCCCTCTCTGACCTCAAAGGGTACTCTGCACCAGAATATCATAGAGGGGTGAGGCGCCGACTCGGTTGCCGAGCCGTCAGACAAATAAAGCTCTGTTACAACGAATCCGCGTCCTATTTTCGATGGAGATATCAGCTCGGCTCTGTCGCCCGTCTTCACCTTGTTCCTCTGTATAAAGCGGTAAAGTCTGCCGTTTTCATTTTCAAGCGGAATGTCCGAAGCCTCAAGTCCTTGAGCCTCTTCTTCATTATAGTCGGTAGCGGTGGCAAAATATGCCTTGTCGCGAATATATCCCGTCTGCGTACCGAGCTGCGCGTTCTCCATAGGCTCGTCAAGATAATAGCCCGTGCAGTACTCGCGGTGAGAGACGCTCTCAAGCTCTCTGTACCAAAGCGGATCGAAAACGTAATTCTCGGGATCGGTAAGATATGCGTCGATCGCCATTCTGTATGCGTTTGTGACCACCGCCGTATAATACGCGCTCTTCATTCT
>JAZSJO010000008.1:0-6216 GCA_045534365.1 Eubacteriales bacterium | reverse complement strand
GAGCACCGAGGTTATGGCTCGGCAGATAGAGTCAAGCGCAGGATTTATAGCGTCGTAAACGTCTGCCGTAGTCACGTATATCGACTGCGCGCACTTGCGAAGCTCGTTTCTTCCGCTCACCTCGACCGTACCTCTCGATATATCGGGCATAGCCGCGCCTATTTGAACCTTTATCATCTCGGCGCTCATCTCTCCGATAAACAGATGGCGCTTGGCGCGAAGATTGTTTATAATCGCTCCGTCAAGCTTATCTCCCGCAAGCTTTATTGCCTTTGAGCGCACGATGCCGCCCGAGCTTATGACCGCGACCTGCGTCATTCCGCCGCCGATATCTACTATCATACAGCCTCTGTGACTATTGATATTCAAGCCCGCTCCCACCGCAGACGCGAGCGACGACCTTACCATTCCAACCGCCTTCGCTCCCGCGGCAAATATTGCGTTCTGCATCGCGAGTCTCTCGACCTCAGTGCAATTTTCGGGTGTGCTTACAAGCACTACGGGGCGGTTGAAGAGCGACATGACTCCCGTGCGCTCAAAATGCTCGTGAAGCATCATAGCAGCCACCTCGAAATCGGCAATAACGCCGTCTCTTATAGGTCGGAAGGCTTCCATATTGGAGGGAGTCTTGCCTATCATCTGCTTAGCCTCGCGTCCAAGCGCGACGACTTCTTCGGTGTATTTATCAACCGTTACGACCGTTGGCGTACGCAATATTATTCCGCGTCCCTTGAGAAACATTCTCATATTGCTCGTGCCAAGATCAAGTCCTATATGCTTTGGCATAGTATTCCCTCCTTTCAGAATATTTTTGCTAAGATCCTTATTTCAGATCGTAAAGGTCTATTTCAAATTCTTTTTTCAACGTGTTATACAAAAGATTTACGGGGAGGCCTACCACGTTGAAGTAGTCACCCTCTATTCCTCTTACGAAAACGCCCGCAAGTCCCTGCACGGCGTACGCGCCTGCCTTATCGTACGGCTCGCTCGTGTCGATATAATTCTCTATCTCACCGTCGTCAAGCTCGTCAAATATCACCTTCGTTACCGCCGCCGCGGTGACTGCTTTTCCTTCGTGATACAAATATATGCCGCTGACGACCTTGTGTGAGCTGCCCGACAGCATTTTTATCATACGTCTCGCGTCGTCCTTACTCTTTGGCTTCCCAAGGAATTCTCCCTCCGCGTAAACGAGCGTATCGCAAGCGATGATCAGACGATCGCTCGTATCCTCAAGCACCTCAAGCACGGCTCTGCCCTTTCGCTCGGCAAGTGTTTCCACCAATCTTTCAGGCTCTTTTATTTCACAGCTCTCGTCGGCATCCGCCACGATTATATCAAATCTCAATCCGAGATTTTCAAGTATCTCCCGTCTTCTCGGGGACTTTGACGCAAGAATTATCCTCATAACGCTCCATTTTCAAAAGGGTACAAAAACCCATATTATTACTCATTATAAATTATAACATAAGTATACCTTTTTTGCAAGTCCAATAACGGAAGATTTTATTAAGATTTGCAATTTTTTCGACAAATATTTTTCCTGAAACAACATTTGTTATAGCTTCCTTTTCGGGAGCTTTTTGTAGTGGGTAGGGGGCGCAGGGGAAAGGGCGAACCTTTTTTCAAAAAGGTTCGCCCTTCCCCCTGCAATAACTCTTATTTAACAACACCGCAAAGGTGGTTGACGAACTGTTGAGCCGTTCTGCCCGAGATGCCGCCTCCGAGCATCTCCCACTTATGAGCCTCTGCGACTATCTGCTCCTTATCCATAGTGATCTCGGGGTGTCGCGCCGCCAATTCAAGCACCATAGCGTCGAACTCGGGACGCGTGGGCTTAAAGAAGCCGATAGAGAGACCGAAGCGGTTGACGAGCGAGAGCTTCTCCTCGATAGTCTCGCTTCTGTGTATATCGTTCTGCGTCGTAAGGTCGCTTCTGTCCTTCCAGGTCTCTTTGATAAGATGGCGGCGGTTTGAGGTGGCGTAGATAAGCACGTTGTCGGGCTTGGTCTCCACTCCTCCCTCGATTATCGCCTTGAGATACTTGTATTCTATCTCGCTCTCCTCAAAGGAAAGATCGTCCATATAGATGATAAAGCGATAGTTTCGGTTTTTTATCTCGCTGATGATCCGCGAGAGACAACCGAACTGATGCTTGTATATCTCTATCATACGAAGTCCGCGGTCGTAATACTGATTGACTATCGCCTTGATGCTGGTGGACTTGCCCGTGCCGCTGTCTCCGTAAAGAAGGAGATTATTGGCTCCCCTGCCCTCAACGAACGCCTCGGTATTTTCCGTCAAAGCCTTCTTCTGAGACTCGTAGCCGATAAGATCGGAAAGATGCACGGGCTGCATATTGGTAATAGCGCGGAATTTCATCGAGATACAGTGCTCGTCGGTTTCGATCCTGAACGCTTTATTGAGTCCGAACATACCGACGCCAAAATCCTTATAAAACTCGGCAACTATATAGAAGACCTGCTCGCCGTCGCGCGCTTCTTCGATCCTTTTCGACAGCGCTCTGACCTTCTTGCTGACGTTTTTATTGAATATCTGCTCTCTCTTGGCGATAGCCTGATAATCCGACAAAACCGAGAAGCAATTTATATCAAGAGCCTGCTCGATAGCAGAAAAATTGAAGTCAAAAAGCGCCTTGAACACCGAAAAATCGTTTATGGCAAAGCTATTGACAGTTCCCTCCTGCACTCCCGCCTTTTCGTAGGTCAGGCTGAAGGGATTTTCGTCGGTAATTATCAAAAAGGTCAGATAATTGTGCCAGAGGTTATTGTCAAAGCCGTATTTAGTGGCAAGCTCAAGCAATCTGCGCACCTGCGCGTAAATGCGGGTGCGAAGGTCGTCGTAGGAAGCGCTTTTTTCTTCAAAATCCTTGAAAACTCTTCCAAGCTCAGCTAATATTTCGTTTTCCGCAGAATCGCGGTAGATAATAAATTTTGATATTTCGCGGTACATAGTTTTCCAACCTTTTTTGAAAGTTTTTGAAAAGAGGGGGTACAGGGGGAGAAAAACTTTCTCCAAAAAGTTTTTCTCCCCCTGCATTCTCTTTATTCTTCTATCACTGCAATAGAAAGGTCTGCGAGAGCCTTCGCGTCCGCAGGAGCGGGACAGCCCGACATAAGCTCGCTTGCGTTCTGCACCTTGGGGAACGCGAGAACGTCACGGAGAGAATCCGCTCCGCTCATTACCATTGCGAGACGGTCAAGTCCCATACCCGAGCCGCCGTGAGGAGGAGCTCCGTACTTATATGCTTCAACGAGGAATCCGAACTTCGCCTCGATCTCCTCGGGAGTAAGTCCCAACGCCTTGAACATCTTTTCCTGAAGCTGCCAGTCGGTAATACGGATAGAACCCGAAAGAAGCTCGGTGCCGTTAAGCACCATATCGTAGCATTTTGCGCGTACTGAGCCGGGATCGCTCTCAAGCATAGGGAGACACTCCTCAAGAGGCATAGTAAAGGGATGGTGCATAGCATCCCAATGCTCCGTCTCCTCGTTCCACTCGAAGAAGGGGAATTCTGTGATCCAAAGGAAGTTGAACTTGCCCTCGGGGATCATATCAAGCTTTCTTGCAACTATCTGACGGAGCGCGCCGAGCGTAGGAAGAACTACCTTGTCCTTATCAGCGCAGATAAGCATAACGTCGCCCTTTTCAAAGCCAACAGCGGCATATATAGCCTCAAGCTCCTCGGGCGTCATAAACTTAGCAAAGGAACAGTTGGGAGCTTCATCAGCCCAACGCACGTATGCAAGGCCCTTCGCGCCGATTCCCTTTGCGTGCTCGGTGAGCTTGTCTATCTCTTTTCTCGTAAGAGTAGCCGCGGCGTTCTTTGCAACTATGCAACGGACGCTTCCGCCGTTCTCGATAGCTCCCTTGAACACTACGAACTCGCTCGACTTGACCGCCTCGGAGATATTCTGGATCTCCATTGCGTATCTCGTATCGGGCTTATCAGAGCCGTATCTTTCCATAGCCTCGGCAAAGGTAAGCCTCTGCATAGGAGTCTCGATATCAATATTCATTACTTCCTTGAAAACTCTCTTGATAAAGCCTTCGTTCATAGACATAATGTCTTCCATAGTAGCGAAGGACATCTCAAGGTCTATCTGAGTAAACTCGGGCTGACGGTCAGCGCGCAGGTCTTCGTCACGGAAGCAACGAGCAAGCTGAATGTAGCGGTCAAAGCCCGAAAGCATAAGCAGCTGCTTATATATCTGGGGAGACTGGGGGAGAGCGTAGAAGCTTCCCTTGTGTATTCTCGAGGGAACGAGATAGTCACGAGCGCCCTCGGGAGTAGCCTTTATCATCATAGGAGTCTCGATCTCATAAAATCCGTTCTCATAATAATACTGACGGGCAACGCGAGCGATATCGTGACGCATCTTGATATTCTTCTGAAGCTCGGGACGGCGAAGGTCAACGTAGCGGTACTTAAGGGCGGTCTCATCCTTTACCTTCTTCGAGTCGCTTACCTCAAAGGGAGGCGTCTGTGCCGCAGAAAGCACCTTCATGCTCTCTACGTAGATCTCGATCTTACCCGTGGGGATATTGAGGTTGACTGCGCCCTCGCCACGAGGTCTTACAGTACCGTGAACGCAAACGACGTACTCTGCGCGGCAGGAGAATGCCTTATCGAACACTTCTCTGTCGGTCTTGTCGTCAAATGCGAGCTGAACGATACCCGTTCTGTCGCGAAGGTCGATGAATATAAGCGCGCCAAGGTCTCTCTGTCTCTGTACCCAACCCATTACGCAGACCTGCTTACCGATCATCTCCTCGGAGACCTCGGCGCAATAGCAGGTTCTTTTATCGTTGTTAGTTAAAAATTCTGCCATTTTAATAAAATCCTTTCAGTGATGTATCTAAAAATCAAATTAAAGCTTTTCCGTCAGAGGTGAATAAGGGCAGCTTCTCAAGATAGATGAGATCGTCTCTCTCTGCCGCGTCACCCTCTGCAAGTATTGCCATTCTGCCGACGATCTCGCCGCCCGCAAGCTTTACAAGCTCCTCAACGGCGCGAAGCGACTCGCCCGTAGAGATAACGTCGTCAACTATAAGTATCCTCTTTCCGCGCATAAGCTCGGCGTCAGCCTTGTCAAGATAGAGCTTCTGCACCTTCTCGGTGGTGATCGACTTTACGACCACCTCGAAAACTCCCGTCATATAGAGCTTTGGCGATTTTCTCGCGAGAAAATATTTCTGATTTCCCGCAAGTCTCGCCATCTCGTGCACAAGCGGTATTCCCTTTGCCTCTGCCGAGATAAGATAATCGTATTCGGGGGCTTTTTTGAGAAGCTCCTCGGAGCAAGCCGTCGTCAGCTCGGGATCTCCGAAGATAACGAATCCCGCTATCATCAAATTTTCATTCAAGGGGCAAAGCGGAAGAGCTCTGTTATGCCCCGCGATGTTCATTTCATAATATTTCTGTTCCATATATGCCTCCTCAATAGGCTTCCGCCTTTATAGTGTACGCGCCTGCTATCGCTTCCTCGACAAGAGCTTCGAAATCAAGCTTTCTCTCCTCTACCAATACCTTTTCAAGCTGCGGCTTGGTTTTGGGGTGTCTGGGAGTAAATACCGTACAGCAATCCTCGTAAGGCTCGATAGATATCTCGAACGCGCCTATCTTGCGCGATATCTCGATTATCTCCTCCTTGTCCATTCCTATGCAGGGACGGAACACGGGGATCGTAGCCGCGTTATCGGTAACGGCTATCGCTTCCATAGTCTGCGACGCCACCTGACCGAGGCTCTCGCCCGTGATAAGGCACTTGCTTTCGTGGTCAGCCGCAAGTCTCGACGCGATAGTCATCATATATCTGCGGAGCAGGAGGGTGAAATAATCCTCCTCGCAATTCTTTGCAAGCTCCTCCTGAATATGAGTAAGAGACACAACGTGAACGTAGATGTCGCCCGTATACGCCGCGATATTAGGGCCACGTCGCGTGCCCAAATGCTTTACTATCCTGCTGATATAGGGGAAGGACTCGAAATGCACCGCCTCGACTCTCACACCGCGCTTCGCCATCATATATCCCGCAACGGGGGAATCTATGCCGCCCGACAAAAGCAGCATGCCGTGACCGCTCGTGCCGACGGGGATACCGCCCGCTCCGTGGAACTGTCCCGCGGCGGCAATCTCCGATCTCGCCTTGCCGTCCAACTTAACGGTTATCTCGGGAGAATGAACGTCGACCT
>JAZSJO010000180.1:0-3927 GCA_045534365.1 Eubacteriales bacterium | reverse complement strand
CTTCTCTCTGCGCTATCCTCTCGTTGAGGGACACGGTAACTTCGGATCTGTGGACGGAGACCCCCCTGCAGCATACCGTTATACCGAGGCAAGACTTGACAAGATAGCAGACGAGATGACGAGAGATATCGAAAAGAACGTTGTAGATCTCGTTCCCAACTTCGATAACAGACTCCGCGAGCCCGCGGTGCTTCCCTCGCGTTTCCCCAACTTCTTAGTAAACGGAAGCGTTGGTATCGCCGTCGGTATGGCAACGAACGTGCCTCCTCACAATCTTGGCGAGGTCATAGACGGTACTATCTACCGTATGGAGAATCCCGAATGCTCGATCATGGATCTTATGGAGTTCATCAAGGGCCCCGATTTCCCCACCTACGCAACTATCCACGGTACTACGGGTATTATCAACGCCTACACCACGGGTAAGGGACACGTCTACGTAAGAGCGAAGGCAGAGGTCGAGGAAGAGAACAACAGAATAGTCGTAACCGAGATACCCTATATGGTCAATAAGAGCGCTCTTGTCGAGTCTATTGCGGGACTTGTTAAGGACAAGAGAATAGACGGTATCACGGCGCTTCGCGACGAGTCCGACCGAAACGGTATGAGAATAGTCGTTGAATACCGCCGCGACGCAAACGGTCAGGTAATACTTAATCAACTTTATAAATACACTCAGCTTCAAGATACCTGCTCGGTCAACCTGCTTGCGGTAGTAGGTCAAGAGCCTAAGATACTCAACCTTGCGCAGATACTCGATTACTATATCGAGCATCAGAAGTCGGTTATCCGTCGCAGAACCGAGTTCGATCTTGAAAAGGCGAAGGCGAGAGCGCATATCTTCGAGGGATACAAGATAGCTCTTGACAATATCGACGAGATAGTCGAGATAATGAAGAAGAGCGAATCTATCGCCGCGTCCAAGCAGACCTTGATGGAAAGATTCGGTCTTACCGACGTTCAGGCGCAGGCTATCGTCGAGATGACGCTCGGTCGTCTGACGGGTATGGAGAGACAGAAGATAGAGGACGAGCTCGAAAGACTCAGAGCGCTTATCGCAGAGCTTGAGGGCATCCTTGCTGACGAAGGTAAGATAAAGGACATCATCAAGGAAGAGATGCTCGAGATAAAGAGAAAGTACGCCGACGAGCGACGCACGAGAATAGAGCAGGCGCTTGACGACATCGACCTTGAGGACCTTATCGAGAAGCACAACTGCGTTATTACTATGACGCAGGCAGGATATATCAAGAGATTGCCCTCCGACACCTATGCTTCCCAGCACAGAGGCGGTAAGGGAATCACGGCGATGACCACGAGAGACGAGGACTTTATCGAGAGAGTTGAGGTAGTATTCAGCCACTCCACGCTCCTGTTCTTTACCAATACGGGACGCGTTCAGGCTCTCCGCGGCTTCCAGGTACCCGAGGCGTCGAGAACGGCGAAGGGTACGAACATCGTAAACCTGCTTAAGCTTGGGAGCGGAGAAAAGATAACCGCTATGATAAGCGTAAACGAATTTGCAGAGGGAGAATATCTTACTATGGTCACCCGCAAGGGCGTTATCAAGAAGACTCTGCTCACTGAGTACGAGTATCAGAGAGCGGGCGGTAAGATAGCTATCAATCTCGACGAGGGCGACGAGTTGCTCTTCGTTACGAAGACCAACGGCGAGAACGAGCTTATACTTGCCACACGCGAGGGTAACGCGGTAAGATTTGATGAAGGAAACGTTCGTCCTATGGGAAGAAACGCGCGAGGCGTGCGCGGTATCAGACTCAAGGGAGAGGATTACGTTGTCGGCGTCGTTAACGTTGAGGAGGACAAGAAGCTCGTTACCATAACCGAAAACGGATTTGGTAAGAGAACCGAGTTCGAGGACTTCAGACTTATGAAGAACCGCGGAGGCGGAGGCGTTATCTGCCACAACCTCACCGAAAAGACGGGACTTCTTGCGGGAATCATTTCGGTTTCCGACGACGACGATATTATGATGATAACCAACGAGGGTATTATCATAAGAACTCCCGCGACGGATATCTCTACCTATTCGAGAACGGCTTCGGGCGTTATCGTTATGAGACTTGAAAAGGGACAGAGGCTTGTCAACGTGACCAAGACCGCTAAGGAAGAGGAGAGCGAGGAGGCTCAGGAGATCGTCGAGGGAGAGGAGACCTTGGTCGAGGCTCAGGAGATAGTCACCGAAGCTTCCGAGGCTGTCGAAGCCGTCGAAAAGACGACAGATGAGGCAGAGATAGCGGAGGCTGTTGATGCGGCAGAGGAGTCCGAGGAATAATCGGAAGTAAAGCTTTAAATTCACGAAAGGAGGTCCGATATGAAAGCAATCTTGAGGATAGCTTGTCTGGCGATAGTATTGATAATTGCGCTGCCTATGGTTTCCTGCGGAGACAATGCTCCAAAGCTTGACGACGTCAAGGAGAATTTCATATATCTTATCGAGGGCTCGAGAGAATTGAATCACGTATTTTTCGGTATCGGACTTCCCGTTTACAGACGCGGTGACTCTCTCTCCGAGCGCAAAATGGTCTATTTTACAGACGAATTGCCGGGGTATAACAGAGTTATGGAAAGCTCAAGCTATTTCAGCGTTGACGAGATAAAGGCGGATGCCGAGCGGATATATTCCGCGGATTATCTGTCGGCGCTCTACGAAAGCGCGTTTGACGGCATAATAATAGGTAATTCGGGCGCGTATCTGCGCTTTTACGACAACGGTGAGTGGTTGTATCAGAACGCAAGCGCAACCGATTTCGGTCTGTCGGAGAGGATATACGATTATTCGACTATGAAGATAGTTAAGCCTTCGGAGGCGAATTACGTCAACGTTTCGATAGAGTGCTATTCGCTTGCCAACCAAAACCGAGTTGAATATATTTTATCCTTCGTTTTTGAGAACGGCGGCTGGCGCCTTGATTCGCCGACTTATTGATAAAAAAGCAAAAACATTCAAATAGCCGATATGGATCTACTCCATATCGGCTATTTTCGCATATTTTTACCCGTTTTAAAGAATATTTTTAAGTGTATGGAGCAGATCTTTGTCGTAAGTGACGATTATTGAGTAGTTTTCATCGTCGATAGACGCGGAGATCTCAATAGATTTTTGGGGAGCAAATTCGGTGTTGTAGGTGTAGCGGAGCTTGTTTTTTCGATCCTCCGAGATCGGTTTTTTGTTATCGGAATCGACAACGCGAACGCTTGTTATGTCGGACAGCTTGAAATGGCAGACCTTTACCGTTTTGTTATATTTCCGCTCGGTGATAATGAGATCGTAGGCTTCCTTAACGCCATCCTCATGCGTTTCGTTATGCTTTACGGAGAAGGTGTATTGACGGATGAGATAAGCGAAAACGACGTAAATAGCGACGGTCAGGAGCAGAATACCCACAAGCTGCGCTATCGCCGCTCCCGATTTGAATATGTTTGCAGCGGTAGAAAAAAGCACCGCGCCTATAAGAAAACAGAGCAGAGAAATTAATTTTGCCATTCTGTTCTGCGGTTTGATAGTTTTTTGGTAGAGGTACATAAGGGTTCCTTTCTTGTGGAATATATAAATTGCAGTTTATCGGTCTCTTGGCGTTGCCTTTTTGAAAGTTTCGCTCAAGCCTTTTCAAAGGCTTGTCGGAGCCGCCGAGCTCGGCGGTCTTTAATGCGATGTTTTCGTAGAAAACTCGCAACGAGGGCACAAGTGCCCGAAGTAATCGTCGCAACGGGCGAAATACCCCTTATCCTTCCAAAGCACCACGAAAGGGTGAATTTCGGCGAAGGCGAAAGAAGGGGTACCATTGCCCTTGGGCAAAGGAGGGGAGTGCTTCGCGATAGGCGAAGTTAGCAACACACAAGTGGGGTTTTTCCCTTACGTTACAAAGGCTTATTTAAATCGTTTTCCGCTTTTCTTTTGGCGAA
>JAZSJO010000155.1:0-2247 GCA_045534365.1 Eubacteriales bacterium | reverse complement strand
TCGAATAGCGTAGTCTTTCGAGCGCGCAGACTTCTTCTCCTCTTAAGCGGCGTTTCTTTGGTTCGTTTCTTGCCGACGAGGGCAAGAAATGAACAAGAAAACATTTCGATAAATCAAAATTTGAAATTATCAACCGTATCAGGCAACCGAAAAAGCCTGAAATGCCCTCTTTTCATATAAAAATCCTGAGTAAACTATAAAATTTGGCTTTTTATACAACAAAAAACTGTTGACAAACCAGATCTGTTATTGTATAATAAACGGGTGAAAAATTTAAGAAAAAGAGGATATAAAAATGACGTTTATCGAAGCTTATGAAAAAATAAAAGCAACTATGGAAAAGTCCGACGCTACGGGTGTTCAGGGACATCTCGCAGTTCAGGTCAACCTTAACGACGCCGACGCAAACGGTATTATGTATATCGAGGTCAAGGACGGTCAGCTCTGCGTTGAGCCTTACGACTATTACGACCGCGACGCGATACTTACCGCATCATACAAGGACGTTGTAAGAGTTATGTCGGGCAGACTTGGCTACGACAAGGCATTAGAGAACGGCGTGTTCACCGTTGAAGGCGACCTTGAGAGAGCGGCAGAGCTTAAGAAGCTTGTCGTAAAGGCGACGAGAAAGTCTTGCGCCAAGAAGACCGAGGAAGAAAAGCCCGCCAAAAAGACGAGATGCAAGAAAAACGCATAAATAAAAAATCCATCAGATGAAGATCTGATGGATTTTTTGTATATTACTTTGCGTGATAAAGCTTTTTGACCTGATATTTCGGCTCGCAGGTGACGTTTATACCGAGCTTTTTGAAGGTGCGGCTGTCGGTCATCGAGAGTATTACCGAGGAGTGCACCTCACAGCCCTTGAGATTGTCGAGCTGCTCGAGAGCAAGAGCGGCGGTCTTGTCGGTCACCGCGCTTATCGAGAGCGCGATGAGCACCTCGTCGACGTGAAGACGGGGGTTGTGATTGCCTAAGTGGTCGACCTTGAGATGCTGAACGGGCTCGATTATCGAGGGAGAGATGAGCTGTGCCTCATCGTCGATACCCGCTACGGCCTTGAGGGCGTTGAGAATAAGTGCCGCCGACGCTCCAAGAAGAGAGGAGGTCTTGCCCGTGATTATTCTTCCGTCGGGAAGCTGCATTGCCGCCGCGGGAGCACCCGTCAGCTCTGCCTTGGCGTTTGCCGCCGCAACTACGGGACGGTCAAGCACCGATATGCCCGCCTGCTGCATCAAGCGGTCGAGTTTTCCGACTATGTCGGTGTCCGTTGTGGTCATATTTTCCTTTTGCTCACAAAGAGCCGAATAATAGCGTCGGATTATCTCCTGCTTTGACGCTTCGCAGACTATTTCGTCGTCGATAATGCAATTTCCTGCCATATTTACACCCATATCGGTAGGAGATTTGTAGGGCGAAGATCCGTATATCTTCTTGAAGGTGACTTCGAGAACGGGGAAGGTCTCGACGTCGCGGTTGTAGTTGACCGTGGTCTTTCCGTACGCTTCAAGATGGAAGGGGTCTATCATATTGACGTCGTTAAGGTCGGCCGTCGCCGCCTCGTACGCGAGATTGACGGGATGCTTGAGAGGAATATTCCAGATAGGGAAGGTCTCAAACTTTGCGTATCCCGCCTTGACTCCGCGCAGATTCTCGTGATAGAGCTGAGAGAGACAGGTAGCGAGCTTTCCGCTTCCGGGACCCGGCGCGGTAACGATAACGAGTTTGCGCGAGGTCTCTATATACTCGTTTTTACCGTATCCGCTGTCGCTGACGATGCTTTCGACATTGTAGGGATAACCGGGTATCGAATAGTGGCGATACACCTTGACTCCAAGATTATTCAGCTTCGTTGCGAACTGCTCTGCGGAGGGCTGGGATGAATATCTTGTCAGCACCACGCTTCCAACGTAAAGACCGACGCTTCTGAAGGCGTCGATAAGCCTCATAACGTCAAGGTCGTAGGTAATGCCGAGGTCGCCTCTTATCTTGTTCTTTTCGATATCCGCCGAGTTGATAACTATAACTATCTCGGCATCCTCCTTGAGCTGAAGAAGCATCTGGAGTTTTGAATCTGGGGCAAATCCCGGAAGCACTCTTGACGCGTGATAGTCGTCGAAAAGCTTGCCGCCAAACTCAAGGTAGAGCTTGCCGCCAAAAAGCTTGATACGTTCAAGAATCTTCTCGCTCTGCATTTTCAGATATCGGTCGTTATCGAAGCCGATTTTTGCCATTGTCACTCACCGT
>JAZSJO010000159.1:0-9879 GCA_045534365.1 Eubacteriales bacterium | reverse complement strand
GGGGAGGATGTCGGAGCAGTGAGGCTAGCGAAGTCTACCGAACGCGCAGACTTCTTCTCCTCTTAAGCGGCGTTCTTTTCGTCCTTTTCTTTCGACGCGGAAAGAAAAGGACATAAAAAAGAATTAGATAAACTGCAATTTATCTAAAAAAATTTCTATTGACAACGAGGGGAAAAAATTATATAATTAATATGTCGTATTAAGACGAATAAAGTCTAAAACAAAGGAGCAGAAAATGAAAAACTTTTTCGCAGAATTTAAGAAATTCATCACCCGCGGCAACGTGGTTGATATGGCAGTCGGTGTTATCGTAGGTAGTTCTTTTACTGCCATCATAAACGCGCTCAGCAACAACATTCTCAAGCCTATAATCAACTGGTTTCTCGCCCTCATCTTCGGAGCAAACTCGCTCTCAGAGGTGTTTACCTTCTTGAAAAAGGTCAACAAGGACGTTCTTGACGAGGCGGGCAACGTTATCGGTCAGGAGCTTGATCTCGCTCAGTCCATTTATATCGATTGGGGTACGTTCATCAACGCGATAATCAACTTCTTCCTTATCGCTCTCGTTCTCTTCTCTATCGTGAAGATAATCAACAAGCTTCGCGAAGGCGGCAAGGAGCTTGCAGAGGGTAAGCTCACCAAGGAGCAGAAAAAGGAGCTTCGCGCAAACGGCGTAAAGCTTTCCGACAAGGCGACTGTTGAGGCTTACTTCGCAGAGAAGAAGAGACTTGCAGACGAGGCAGCGGCGGCAGAGGCTGCGGCAGCGGCAGAAAAGGCAAGACTTGAAAGAGAAGCTAATCCCACTACCGAGGACCTTCTCAAGCAGATTCTCGCACAGCTTCAGAAATAATTTAAAACCTTTTTTGGCGAACCCTTGGGTTCGCCTTTTTTTCTGTTGACAAACCTCAATTTTAGTCTTATAATATATTTAAAATAAAAGTAACAGAGGTTTAAAAATGAAAAACTTTTTTGCGGAATTCAAGAAATTCATCACTCGCGGCAACGTGATCGATATGGCAGTCGGTATTATCGTAGGTAGCTCGTTTACCGCGATAGTCAACGCAATGAGCAACAATATCTTACAGCCCTTGATAAACTATTTTTTGGCTATAATCTTCGACGCCAACTCGTTGACCGAGGTCTATACCTTCTTGAAAAAAGTCAACAAGGACGTTCTTGACGAGGCGGGCGCGGTAGTGGGACAGGAGATCAATCTCGCCGCTTCGATCTATATAGATTGGGGTATGTTTATCAACGCCGTCCTCAATTTCTTCCTTATCGCCTTCATTCTCTTCACTATCGTCAAGATAGTAAACAAATTCCGTGCCGAGCACAAGGAATTTACCGAAAAGGTGGCGGAAAAGACGCTTGACCGTGCCGAGAGACGAGAGCTGCGCGCGGCGGGCGTAAATATCCGGGACAAAGAGGCTGTCAAGTCTTATTTCGCAGAGAAGAAGAGACTTGCCGGTGAAGCGGCGGCAAAGGCGGCAAAAGAAGCCGAGGAAAAGGCGCGAGCAGACCGCGCGGCAAATCCCACGGCAGAGGATCTGCTCAAGGAGATACGCGACCTGCTTAAAAATAAAGAATAAAGGAAGACCGACGATGAAGAATGCAGATATAGTTATTTTAGCGGGACAGTCCAACGCCGTCGGAGTCGGACACCTCAAATGCCTTTCCAAGCATTTTTCCGAGGAGAAGATAAAGGAATATTACGAAGGATACGAAAAGATACAGATAAACTATTATTCTCACGACAAAAGAGGGCAGGGCTTCGGTAAAACTACCGTCGGTTGTACCGAGCTTACAAAACAAACTCTCGGTCCCGAGGTGGGAATGGCAGAGTATTTCACTGAAAAATATCCCGATCGCGAGATATTTATAATAAAGTGCGCTTTCGGAGGCGCAAGTCTTGTTAACGATTGGCTCTCGAAATCAAGCGGCGCGCCCTATTCATATGAGGAGACCAAAAATTGCGCGATAAATAAGCCCGGAAGAATGATGGGTTGGTGCTACAACGAGCTTATCAAGATACTCAAAGACAGCATCGCTACTCTCAAGGAGCGCGGATACGAGCCTCGGATACGCGCGTTTTGTTGGATGCAGGGAGAAAGCGACGCAGGTCATCGCCCTGCTCTTGAGGCATACGGCGAGAGATATGACAATCTCTTAAAGGATATAAGAAGCGAGTTTGGTGAATATATGGCGGATTGCCAATATATCGACGCGGGAATTTCTGAGCGATGGACGAATTACGAGGAAATGAACGATCTCAAGGCAAGATATGCGAAGGAACACGATGATTGTCGATATATAGACACTATCGAGGCAGGTCTTACCACGAAGAACGAGCCCGAGGAAGCGCCCGATACTGCGCATTACGACTCAGACAGTACGGTAAAGCTCGGCAGACTTTTTGCAGAGCAGGTGGTGCTTGATTGATAAATTGCAGTTTATCTAATTCTTTTTTTTGTTCATTTCTTCCCCTCGTCGGCAAGAAACGAACCAAAGAAACGCCGCTTAAGAGGAGAAGAGGTCTGCGCGCTCGGCAGACTTCGCTAGCCTCACTGCTCCGACATCCTCCCCTCTTAAGAAACACCCTACCATAAAAGGCGTTCGTTAAATACAACAAGTGAAATTTTGCTTTAAGATATACTTTGTAAAGGTGGGGAGATTTCTTAAAGAGGGGAGATCTTTTTCTCCCCTCTTTAAGCGGCGTTTCTTTGGTTCATTTCTTTCCGCTGGTGGAAAGAAATGAACCAAAAATCAATTCGACAAATCAAAATTTGGCATCAACAAAACACAAAACGCCGTCTTTTTTCAATAAAAGCGCATAATTTCTTGACTTTTTTATCTTTTGCCCTTATAATATAAGTATAAATCGATTTTTTGATGTTGGAGAGATAAAATGAACGAAAAATTATTTGATTATATCGAAAAAGCACCCACGGCGTACCACGCCTGCGCCAATACCGCCAAAATCCTCGCAAACTCGGGTTATTCTGAGCTTTTCGAGGGAGACGAGTGGAAGCTTGAGGAAGGACGCGGCTATTTCGTAAGACGAAACGGATCTTCACTTATCGCTTTCCGTATTCCCGAGGGTAAGGCGCGCGGATTTATGATAGCCGCGGCTCACGGCGACAGTCCATGTCTGAAGATCAAGGAAAACGCCGAGATAAAGGACAAGTATTATACTCGCTTGTCAGTGGAGGCTTACGGCGGAATGATATATTCGAGCTGGCTTGATCGTCCTCTCGCCGTCGCGGGCAGAGTCGTCGTTAAGACGGAAAAGGGAATCGAGATAAGACTCGTTGACACCAAAGAGCCCGTCGCGCTTATTCCAAACGTGGCGATACACATGAACAGAGCGGTCAACAGTGGAATGAACTACAACGTTGCCGTTGATCTCGTGCCTCTTTACGACGGCGCGAAGGCGGAGAAGAGCTTTAAGAGCCGAATTGCCGCTCTTGCGAGTGTCGAAGACGACGATATCGTTACTACCGATCTGTTCTTGTATAACGGTCAGAAGGGATATGCGTGGGGAGAATTTATATCCGCGCCCCGTCTTGACGATCTTCAGTGCGCGTTTGGCGCGTTGACTGCCTTCCTTCAGTCGAAGGCGAGCGAGAGCGTCCCAGTATTCGCGCTCTTTGATAACGAGGAGGTCGGAAGCCAGACCAAGCAGGGCGCGGCGTCAACGTTCCTCTTTGACGTGCTTGAAAGAATAGCGGGTGAGGACGAGGACTATCGCAGAGCTATCGCCAACAGTTTTATGGTCTCCTGCGACAACGCCCACGCCTGCCACCCCAATCATCCCGAGTATTCCGACAAAAACCATACCGTTCATATGAACGAGGGTATAGTTATCAAGTACAACGCAAATCAGAGATATACCTCCGACGCGGTCTCGGCGGCGCTCTTCAAGCTTGTCTGCGACGAGGCGAAAGCTCCCGTGCAATATTACGCTAACCGCGCTGATATGCCCGGTGGCTCGACGCTCGGCAACATTGCAAACACGCAGGTGTCGCCCAATACCGTGGATATCGGTCTTCCTCAGCTCGCGATGCATTCGAGCTTCGAGACCGCGGGCAAGAAGGACACCGAATATCTCGTAAATGCCCTGACGGTCTTCTATTCAAAGACGCTCAAGGCGATGGATAATGGGTATAGCTTCTGATATTAAATTTTGATTTGTCGAAATGTTTTTTATGATACTTCTTGTCCCCGTCGACAAAAAGTATCCAAGAAACGCCGCTTAAGAGGAGAAGAAGTCTGCGCGATTGGAAGACTACGCTATCCAATCTGCTCCGACATCCTCCCCTCTTTAAGCGGCGTTTCTTTGGTTCGTTTCTTTTCGTCGAGGAAAAGAAATGAACAAGAAAAGAAATAGATAAACTGCAATTTGTCATTTACTTTAAAAGCGTAATCAATCCCTCGGCCGCCAGAGCCGTAGCGCAGGAGATCACGGCAACGAGAGTGAGCCCCTTGCCCTTATACGCGAATATGCCGCCGACTAAAAGCCCCGCCGCGCCCGAGATGATATTTCCCGTCGCGTAAAGAGCCGCGGGGAGCGTCATTGCCGCCAAGACCGAGTAGGGTATGTAGTAGAGGAACGAGCGGATATAGCGGTTGGTTATCTTTTTGCGCAGAGCCGCGAAGGGGATCGCGCGGATAAGATAGGTCGAGCCCGCGAGGATCAAAAGATATATCCAGAAATCCTTCATTGCGCGTCGCCCTCCGTTTCTTTATCTTTCAGAGGGAAGAGCAGCGCGCCCGTAGCCGCCGCCACGATGGCGCACAAGCTGACCGAGATGCCCGAGGGGATCTCTTTGAGATACGGCGCGTAGTAAAAGGCGCAATGCAAGACCGCCGCTATGGCAACTACCGAGAGCACCGCTCTCGATCTTCTCGCGGGCGGCGCGATTATAGCGAGGAACATTCCGTATATCGCAAGGCAGAGCGCGTTCATAACGATCGCGGGAAGCACGTTGCCCACGAGCGCGCCCACAAGAGTGCCGAGCGTCCAGCCCACGTAGGGAATTATTGAAAGACCGAAGAAGAATTTGGGATCGACCTCGTCCTCTGCCGCCGCAACGGCAAATATCTCGTCGGTCATAAAAAAGCCGAGAAGCCAGCGCAAGCCTCCTTTGAAGCGCGGAGAGACCTTTTGCGAAAGCGATATCGACATAAAGGAATAGCGCACGTTGATAGTCAACTGCGAGATCAGCATAGTCGCGTACTGATAGGGCGTTACCATAACGCCGATAGCGGCAAGCTGACCTGCCGAGGTCACGGTGGACATCGAGATGATGACCGCCTGCCACCATTCAAAGCCCATTGATATCGCCATGATGCCGAAGGTGAAGGATACCGAAAGATATCCGAGTCCGATTGGGATGCCCGAACGCAATCCTCTCAAAAAAAGCTTCATTTTTTTGTCCTTTCATTGACAGATAGCTACATTATAACACTTTTTCCTTTTGAAAGCAAGAGTAAATAAGAAAAAGCACCGTAAAAATCGGTGCTTAATAAAGATTCGGTATAAAAGCGGAATTCTCATAATTAACCCACTCTTAACGACTGTCAAGATTTCTTGCGGATAACGAAAAGTAACATTTTAATTGCCTCTGTTTTTGGATCTGTGTCTTTTTACTGCTATTATAGCGGAAATGACGGTGGAGATGATCAGCCATATCCAAAACGTGTATGAGATCATCAGCCAAATTGAAAATCTGCCTGAATAAAACGAGGGGTAAAATATGCAGAGAAGCTTGGGTGCTCTGAATATCAAAACCGTCAAAGCCAGAAAAGTCCAATTTGCCACAAGCCAAAAGCTTTTACGCACAGAAAGGCAAAGAATGCTGCCCAATATCAAATAAAACGACAGAACGATAAGCGTTTCGGATAGCAGTATGCCTAAAATGAGAGACAGTAAGCCCACGCCGAGCAAAACGAATCCTATTATTTTTTGCGGCGTTATTGCGTCTTTCGGTTGCGTGGGACTCATAGGCTGATACTGTTTTCCCGTTGCGATATATTCTACCGATACCGAGAACAGCTCGGAAAGAGCGATCAGATTGTAGGTGTCGGGCGCGCTGGTGTCATTTTCCCATTTTGAAACTGCCTGTCGGCTCACCTCAAGCTTTTCGGCAACGTATTCTTGGGAAAACCCCAAGTCTTTTCTTAATTTACTAATTCTTTGTCCGATGGACATATCATCACCTCCGCTAAAATTATATCGCGTTTTGCGGTTGCAATCCACCAACTATCGCGCAACTTTTGGTTGCAAAGCGTTTTGGTTCAAGCTTTTTGCATTTGCTTTTCAAAAAAGATAGGTTGTGAAAAACAACCTATCTTTTGCTTGTGTTTATTATTCCCACTCTATTTAAGGGCTTGTCCATTAAATAGTAAGCGGTCCCTTTCCTTTGAATTATGTCAGTAATTCTTCATATCTTACGCGGCTTTTGTTATATGAAAAACTGCTATGTACTTTTTATGTACTTCAAAATCAGGCGTCTCACAGGTCTCCTTTTAATGATGATGCCGTGGAAATCATAAATTATTTTCGGAGGTGGTATAACAAGATATTTAATTATAGCACACTTTTACAAAAAACAATAGTAAAAATTCCTATTCAGAGCAACTCGAAAAATTCAAATTGCTCAAGCTAAAAGCCTCAAATCACTAAAACAAAAAACCTCAAATTACTAAAATGAATTGCATCAACCCGCCAGAATGTAGTTTAACTACCTTAATGATATCGTTATTTCCATCCAAGCTCTTCTAGATTGTTTTTTAGAAAATCACTTATAACAGCTCTAATAACCGGGACAGATACTGAATTCCCAAATTGCTTGTATGCAAAAGCATCGTCTAGATTAACAATGAATGAATCTGGAAATCCTTGCAATCTAGCACACTCACGCGGAGTGATCCTGCGAGGACGATTATTTTGTATTACCCCTAAACGATTGGAATCTGATGATGTGAGCGTAATCGAAACGCTATCAGGATCCAAAAACTTGAAGACTTCGAAAGACATATTCCCACACACTGGATTATATTTGCCGCTATCTTCTTTTAAGTAACCTTTGGAAATTAACGACTCTATTACCTCTTGAATATTGCCTTTTTTGTAAAAGGTCTTAATCTGCTCTATTGTTAGCTTTTTTCCGTCTTGCTCCTTCCCGAAAATAGGCTTTCTACGGTTTTGTATAAGAAGATTCATAAACTCAATCTCATCTTCGGAGCATTTTCCCTTTTTGCCAAGTTCCCAAGAATGAAGAGCTTGACCTCCGCGATAATCAATAAGTCTATAGCCATGAAGAACACTTAAATCATTGCCAACCACGGAGCGAAGTTGATTTTCAAACTCTTTAGAGCAGTAATACTTTTCTGACACGGAACTTTCAAGTATTTTTCCAACGGAACAATATCTTTTTTCTTCTCCTATAGAAAAGAAATCTAACTGATCATTGTTCTTTTTGAAACTGTGTGAATCAGCAGCACCGAGATTTGTTACCAAAGACATTTTCACATCAGCGTCTTTAATGCCCAAGATATATAAACGAACTCTATTTTGCGGTACTCCAAAGTCAGAACTGTTTAGAAGCAAATCATATGTTCCGTAGCCAAGTTCATGCAGTTTTCCAATTATTGTTTGAAAAGTCCTGCCACCATCGTGAGTGTACAATCCACGTACATTTTCAAGAAGAAAAGCCTTTGGACTATATGACCTTAAAATACGTTCAACCTCAAAGAACAGAGTCCCTCTTGTGTCACCAAATCCTTTTCTTTTTCCTGCATATGAAAACGGCTGACAAGGAAACCCGCCAAGAAGAAAATCAAATGATTCAATATTCGTAATAGCTTTAATATCTCCGCTTGGATACTCGCCGAAATTTAAGTTGTAGGTTTCGCACGCCTTAGCATCGATTTCACTCGAAAGAACGCATTTTGATTCTATTTTAAAATCTTTCAAAGCCTCGGTTACGCCAATGCGAATTCCACCAATACCTGCAAATAGGTCGATAAACTTAATCATCCAATCTTCTCCTTGATGAATTTTATCAATACATCAAACTCTTCGTCAGTATAGGCAACCGTACAGTGGCTATATCGACATATTGTTGTAAGCGCTGATTCACGTTGAAAATTCCCAGCACCATCAATTATATATGCTATATAACTGTGGTTTGAATTCACTGATGAATAACGTGCTTTTGCTTGGCCGGCCTTTCTTTCTATGGTCGAATTAGTAGTTACCTGAAAACTAATTTCAATGCCAACGTATTTTCCGTTATGTTCAACAGAAAGGTCAAATGTAGTTTCAGTTCTATCGTTTTGAGTAACGCCTGGAATGTGACCGTTGCTTTTTACTTGATACGAAGAACCAAGTTTTTTCTCAAGATACCGTTGTGCATAAACTTGAGCAGAATTGCCAAGTCCGTTTGCCTGTGCACCGCCAGTAATACGGCTAACGAAAATATAACGTTGTTTGATGAAGTCCTTAAGTTCATCTGCTTTTCCCATCAAATTGCCAACCGTACATTTGCTAAATATCCCTGCGAGATTATCATCAGTGGCATTAGCACCAAATAGCAAAAGAACAATCAAATCTTTGAAGAATGGCGTTAATTTCTCTGATGTTTGTATTCCTTTAACATCGGTCTTCATTTTTTTGTTGTTGAGAGTACCTTTAACTGGCAACTCAGTAAATGTATAGGAAAGCTCTTCTCCGTTAATAGAGTACATCAATTCCTTTTTAGGAAAGTATGTGGAAAAATCTCTATTAATACGCTGCAGCGGCTCGCTACCAAAGTCTGTCAATACCATCAAATGTTTTAAAAACATATTCGCAGCAAAATCCGAAGCCGTCATAACATCAAAGACGCTTTTGGGCTCTTCTGCTTTTGCTAATGTTAAAATAGAGATGAACTTATCTTGAGTACGGATAAGTTGTGGAATAATACTTGATTCAGCTTCTAATGTTACAAGGGCTTCTGGCCACCATTTACACGCATATTTTTCTAATTCGGCACGCTCTCTGATATATTCATTTGCCATTTTCAAATCCCTCGCTTTATTTTTTATTTTATAAAAATGAATTATTATCTAGTGTTTATGCAGATATTCGGGCTTTCTTCAATCCCACTCTATTTGAGGTGGGTTGCCTCAAATGGTAATGATTGTTTCAGACCTTTTTTGTCTCAAAAATCCCCATAATTATGTTGAGAAAAATACCGCTATGTACTTTTCGTGTACTTTATAAATAATAAAGTCCCGAAAACCCTTATGGCGCAAGGGCTTTCGGGTTTATACTTCTTATTCCCATTCTATCGTTCCCGTAGGCTTAGGCGTGATATCGTAGAGAACTCTGTTGATGCCCTCGACCTCGGTAACTATTCTGTTGGTTATCTTATGAAGCACTGCGTAGGGGATCTCCTCGATGGTCGCGGTCATAGCGTCCTTGGTGTTGACTGCGCGGAGAATTGCGGGCCAGCCCTCGTATCTCGAGTCGTCCTTAACGCCGACGCTCTTGATGTCGGGAATTACTACGAAATACTGCCATACCTTCTCTGCAAGTCCGCAGTTGTCAAACTCCTCGCGCAAGATCGCGTCTGCCTCGCGGAGCGCGTGGAGACGGTCGCGGGTGATAGCGCCGAGACATCTTACTCCAAGACCGGGGCCGGGGAAGGGCTGACGGTAAACCATTGCGTGAGGAAGTCCCAGAGCTTCACCAACAACTCTTACCTCATCCTTAAAGAGAAGCTTGATGGGCTCAACCAGCTCGAACTGCATATCCTCGGGAAGTCCGCCTACGTTATGGTGTGACTTAACTGCCTTTTTACCCTCTGCCTGCTTGATGCTTTCAAGGATATC
>JAZSJO010000167.1:0-3606 GCA_045534365.1 Eubacteriales bacterium | reverse complement strand
GGGGAGGATGTCGGAGCAGTGAGGCTAGCGAAGTCTACCGAACGCGCAGACTTCTTCTCCTCTTAAGCGGCGTTCTTTTCGTCCTTTTCTTTCGACGCGGAAAGAAAAGGACATAAAAAAGAATTAGATAAACTGCAATTTGTCGACCGCATAACGAAAAATGGATTTAATTTTCCCTCGATAATAGATAAACGACTTAAAATACAAAGCGGGTGTCAAAGACACCCGTTCTGTGTTTTATTTCTCGCAAATTTCCTTAGCTAAAGCCTTTATCTGATCTCTGTTCTCCTCGGTCATTGCCGATTTGATCGTTACCGTGTTCTCATAAAACTCGATATTTTTGCCACCCTCAAGCGCCGCTCTCATCTTCTTTGCAGCCGAGGGTGCCCAGCTTCCGTTTTCTATCAGCGCGATCCTGCGGTTCTGATAGCCGCGCTCGCAAAGCTCGTTGATAAACTCGCGCATAAACGGAAAGATATCGTTATTATAAGTCGTCGTCGCAAGGACTATTTTGCCGTATCTGAACGCGTCCTCTACCGCCTCTGCCATATCGCATCTGGCAAGGTCGTTTACCGTCACCTTGGGACAGCCTGCTTCAAGAAGCTCGGCTTCGAGAAGCTCTACCGCGCGTCTCGTGTTACCGTAGACCGAGGTATAGGCGATTACCACGCCCTCGCTCTCAACGCCGTAGCTCGTCCAGGTGTTGTAAAGACCGAGATAATAGCCTAAATTTTCCTTCAGCACAGGGCCGTGAAGAGGGCAGATGATGGCGATATCAAGTCCCGAAGCCTTTTGCAGAAGCTTCTGCGCCTGCATACCGTATTTGCCCACGATGCCAAAGTAGTATCTTCTTGCCTCGCAAGCCCAATCATCCTCTACGTCAAGCGCGCCGAACTTGCCAAAGGCGTCTGCCGAGAAAAGCACCTTGTCGCAGGAGTCGAAGGACAGGATAAGTTCGGGCCAATGCACCATAGGCGCGGCGACAAAATTGAGGATATGTTTGCCGAGAGAGAGCTGATCTCCCTCCTTGACGACGATGCGGCGGTCGCTGAAATCCGTGCCGAAGAACTGCTTCATCATAGCGAATGCCTTGTCAGAGGATACAACGGTTGCAGAAGGGTATCTTTCCGTAAATATCGCAATGCTTGACGAGTGGTCGGGCTCCATATGCTGAACTACGAGATAGTCGGGGGCTTTGCCGCCGAGAGCCTCGTCGATATTGGAGAGCCACTTCTCGCCAAAGCGCGCGTCAACGCTGTCCATAACGGCGGTCTTTTCGTCAAGAATAACGTATGAATTGTACGCCATACCGTTCGGCACGTCGTACTGTCCCTCAAAAAGGTCTATTTCGTGGTCATTAACGCCTACGTATTTTATATCGTTGGTAATAAGCATATTTATCTCCTTTACGTGTTGATATGTATTTATATCGTCGTTTATATTTTACCATAATTATTGTCGTTTGGCAATATTAAAATTTACCCAAAGTGAAAAATTTTTCAAAAAAGTATAAACCCGTTGACAAGTGATCTTTAATATGGTATAATGATGTCAATAAGAACTTTTACATAACTGACGGAATAGCGCAGAGCACTGCGGTGAAATGTAAAGGAATATGCCGACCGTCTGGGCGATTCAGTTTTATGAATGTAAAGCTTGAATGGCTCTTTTTTGTTTGTAAAATTCGTTATAAATTTGTTAATCTCTCTTTTGGAGGTATGTATATGAATCATCAGAATTGGCAGGGATTTGTCAAGGGATCGTGGCAAAACGAGATAAACGTCCGCGATTTTATACAGAAGAACTATGAAGAATACAGAGGAGACGCCTCCTTCCTCGCAGGTGCAACTCCCAGAACGAAAGCGCTTATGGAGAGGCTCAACGCGCTTTTCAAGATAGAGCATCAGTTTGGCGGCGTGCTTGACGTTGACGTGGATACCGTTTCCTCGCTCAACGCATACGCGCCCGGTTATTTGGATAAGGAAAACGAGATAATCGTCGGTCTTCAGACCAACCGTCCTCTAAAGCGCGGTGTCAACCCCTTTGGCGGAATGAGAATGGTCAAGAGCGCCTGCGAGGCTTACGGCTACAAATTGAGCCGCAAGGTCGAGGAGGAGTTCCGCTTCCGCACCACGCATAACGACGGCGTGTTCCGCGCTTATACGGACGAAATGCGCGCGGCGAGAAAATGTCACGTCATCACAGGCCTTCCCGACGCATACGGTCGCGGAAGAATAATCGGCGACTACCGTCGCGTCGCGCTCTACGGCGTTGACCGTCTTATTGAGGAAAAGAAGAAGGACAAAAAGGCTCTCAGCGACGCAAGCTTCAATACCGAGCAGATAAGACTCAGCGAGGAGCTTTACCATCAGATAGCATTTTTGGGCTACCTCAAGGAGATGGCTGAGTCCTACGGCTTTGATATCAGTCAGCCCGCAAAGGACGCCCGCGAGGCGATACAGTGGACCTATTTTGGCTATCTCGGCGCTATCAAGGAGCAGAACGGCGCGGCTATGTCGCTTGGACGCGTAAGCACCTTCTTTGATATTTACATTCAAAGAGACATAAAGAGCGGAGCGCTTACCGAGGAGGGCGCGCAGGAGCTTATGGACGACTTCGTTATGAAGCTCCGTATGGCAAGACATCTCCGCACACCCGAGTATAACGAGCTTTTCGGCGGCGATCCTATGTGGATAACCGAGGCTCTGGGCGGTGTTGGCGAGGACGGTCGTTCTCTCGTCACCAAGAACACCTTCCGTATGCTCAACACGCTCTATACTCTCGGCTCTGCTCCCGAGCCTAACCTTACGGTGCTCTGGTCGCAAAGATTGCCCGAAGGATTCAAGAAATTCTGCGCGAAGGTATCTGCCGACACAGACTCTATCCAATATGAAAACGACGATATTATGCGTCCCCATTACTCCGACGACTACGCTATCGCCTGCTGCGTTTCGGCTATGAAGGTCGGCAAGCAGATGCAGTTCTTTGGCGCGAGATGCAATCTCGCAAAGCTTTTGCTTATCGCTATCAACGGTGGCTACGATACCACAAGTGGAATGAAGATAGGCCCGCAGATGCCCGTTATGAAGACTCTTGACTTCGACTCGGTCATGGAGAGATATAAGATATATTCGGCTTGGCTCGCTCACCTCTACGTGAACACAATGAATATAATCCACTATATGCACGATAAGTACGCTTATGAAAAGATACAGATGGCGCTTCACGACACCTCTGTCGACAGATTTATGGCGTTCGGAATCGCGGGACTTTCGGTGGTCGCGGACTCCTTCAGCGCGATAAAATATGCAAAGGTCACGCCCGTGACGGACGAGAGCGGCTATATCGTCGACTTCAAGCGCGAGGGCGATTTCCCCAAGTATGGCAACGACGACGACAGAGTTGACCTTATCGCGAAAGAGCTTACGCACAATATGATAACCGAGCTCCGCAAGACTCCCACCTACCGCGGCGCGATACACACCCTTTCGGTGCTGACGATAACCTCAAACGTTATGTACGGCAAGAACACGGGCGCTACTCCCGACGGCAGGGGCGCTTACACTCCCTTCGCTCCGGGTGCGAATCCTATGCACAACCGCGAGG
>JAZSJO010000061.1:0-13590 GCA_045534365.1 Eubacteriales bacterium | reverse complement strand
GACAAGAAAAGTTAGTAAAAACATTTCGACAAATCAAAATTTGAAATCCATTTATAAGCAACAAAAACGGCGCGTTCGCGCCGTTTTTGTTATATTACTCCTGCCTCTCGGCAAGCTTTTTGACGAAATCGTTTATCTCGTTGCCGACCTTCGTTACCTCGTCGTAAAATTCCTTTGCGGTCATTCTCAAAATGCCCGAGTGAACCGCCGAGAATTGCAGAAGCTTGTCTCCCGAGACCATTCTGATATCGTAATTAGGCCCAAGCTCGAACATCAGCTTTTCGATAAAGGCGTCGGCGGTCTGATCCTGCTTGGTGTAGATCACGCGGTATCCGTCGTGAGTAAAGTCAGAGCCTTCGCCCTCCTTGACCAGATATGCGTCGAAAACGAGCGTCAGCTCGGTCTTGGTGAAGGCTACGTAGTTGCTCAGAACGTCCATAAGCTCCTCTCGCGCCTTTTCAAGACTGAATTCCGCCGTCTTTTTAAGCTCATCCCACGAATAAATAAGATTGTATCCGTCTATTATCACCATTCGCTTGTGAGGGACGGGCTTTTTTCTCGGTGTCTTTTCGGGCTTTGCCGCCGCGTTGACCTTCGGCTCGGTGTATCTTTTTCGCTTGATAGGACCGAACTCGCGGAGCATTATCGCTTCAAGTTCCTCGTCGCTGAGGCTGTATTTTCGGGCAAGGGAAGCGGCTCTCGGAATAATGGTCGTAGCGGTCTCGGAAAGAGATATTCCCGCGTCAAGATGCTTGTAGGACTCGACCTCCTGCCACGGCACGACGAATCCCGCTCCGTGAGCGCAGAAGACCGAGTGAGGCGTGTTTTCAAGGTCGCCCTCGGGATCGTAGCCAACGCTTGATACGATCTTTTCCTGCTCGTGACAGGGATAATAGCCGTCCGAGGCGCAGAAAAGCCTGCCTTGACCGCGGGTGTAGGCAATTATCTCTCTTGTGTAATCGTGGAGCTCGGAAACGGGCGCGCGCCCCGAAATAACGGTGATCTCCTCGTTTTGAGACTCAAGCTCAAATTCTGCGGAGCGGTTTTGCAGATCGGTCATAGCCCTGCCGACGAATCCGCTCGGTATCTCAAGGCGGAATTTGTAGTAAGGCTCAAGAAGAACACAGCCCGATCTCATAAGACCGTGACGGACGGCGCGATAGGTCGCCTCGCGGAAATCTCCGCCCTCGGTGTGTTTTAAGTGAGCCTTTCCCGCCACAAGAGTTATCTTGGTGTCGGTAAGCGGCGCGCCTGTAAGCGTGCCTCTGTGCGTTTTTTCGTAAAGATGGGTTAGTATAAGCCTTTGCCAATTGAGATCAAGTATATTTTCGGGCAGACGGGTATCGAATATCAGTCCCGTTCCCGCAGGCTGAGGCTCTATTAGGAACTGCACCTCGGCGTAGTGGCGCAGAGGCTCGAAGTGTCCGATACCGATCGCCTTTGCGGCGGCTTTTTCCTTATAAAGTATCCTTCCCGCGCCAAACGAGCAATCGATCCCGAATCTTTCGGATATCATTCGGTGCAATAGCTCCGTCTGTATGTCGCCCATAAGCCGAGCCTCTATCTGACGGAGCTCCTCGTTCCAATAGAGATGCAGAGACGGCTCTTCCTCCTCAAGCTCCTTGAGCTTTGGGAAATAAACGCGCATATCGCATTCGGGCGGCAGCTCTATGGCGTAGGAGAGCACGGGCTCAAGTATAGGCTTTTGAGTATCGCTTTCAACTCCCAAGCCCTGACCGACGTAGGTGGCGGAGAGACCAATGACCGCGCATATCTCACCCGCCGAAACGCTTTCTGCCTGCTCGAATTTGTCACCCGAATAAAGTCTTATCTGCGAGACCTTCTCGGTATATTTTTTACCGTCGGGAGTTGTATAGACAAGCTCGTCGCGAGCGGAAAGAGCGCCGCTCGTTATCTTCATATAGGTCAGACGAGTCGAGCCTACGTGAGATATTTTATATACCCTTGCGCCGAAGTCCTCTCCCTCACAGACGGGTGATAAGGTAAATTTATCAATAGTATCAAGCAAAAATTCTATCCCCGTCATTCGCAGAGCCGAGCCGAAAAGACAGGGAAAGAGCCTTCTCTCGCTGATAAGAGAGGCGATATCGCCGTCGTCTGTCTCCTCACCCGCGAGGAAGCTTTCGAGAAAGTCCTCGTTTACGAGCGCAAGCTTTTCGTCAAGCTCTTTTTTCGTCTGCGCCTCGTAAAAGGGAACGCAGAGAGGAGAGAGATTTTTTTGAAGATGCTCCTCAAAATCCTCCTTCAGCTTTATCGAAATATCGGTCTTGTTTACGAAGATAAAGGTGGGAACACCGTAAAATTCAAGCAGCTGCCAGAGCGTTCTCGTGTGGTTCTGCACGCCGTCAGGGCCGCTGACGACCAATATCGCGTAGTCAAGCAGAGAGAGCGTTCTCTCGGTCTCGGCGGAAAAATCAACGTGACCGGGGGTGTCAAGCAGGATAAAATCGCAGTTTTCACTCGAAAAACGCGCCTGCTTCGAAAAGATCGTTATCCCGCGCTCGCGCTCGACGGCATAAGTATCGAGATAGGTGTTTTTGTGGTCGACGCGTCCGAGCGTCCGTATCCTGCCCGAAAGGTAGAGCAAAGCCTCGCTGAGCGTGGTCTTACCAGCGTCCACGTGAGCCAAAATTCCTATTATCAGCTTCTTTTTCATAATTGCTCTCCTTTCTTTTGGTAATGATAAATCATTATACCATATTTTCACCCGAGTTTCAATACCGCCTTGACAATTATTGAAAAGAGGTTTATAATTATTTTGAAAAATCCTTTCGGGAGGATAGTGTTCCACTTATGAAAGCAGAAAAATGGCTTGCGGAGAATACCGCGTCACTTGAAAATAAGACCGTTGCGGTGACGGGAACGACGGGAGGGCTTGGACGGGAGCTCTGCCGCTATCTCGCGCGGCTTGGCGCAGATCTCGTGCTTATGGACAGAAACGCCGCGCGCTCGGAAGCATTTTGCAACGAGCTGAAAGAAGAATTCGGCGCGTCGGTGTCGTGCATCAACCTTGACCTTGAGGATATCGACTCGGTCAAGCGCGCGACCGACGAGCTTTTAGAGCTTCCCCTTGACGTCTTTATTCATAACGCGGGCGCGTACGATATCCCGAGGCATAAAACGAGCACAGGCTACGATAACGTCTATCAGATAAATTTCGTGTCGCCGTATTACATAATAAAAACGCTTCTGCCAAAGCTTCGCGAAAGGCAGGGAAAAGCGGTGACGGTTGGAAGCATCGCGCATAATTATTCGAGGATAGATACCTCAGACGTGGATTTTTCCACGAGAAAAGCCTCGTCAAAGGTCTACGGCAACGCAAAGAGGTATCTTATGTTCTCGCTCCTTGAGCTTTTCAGGGAGGAAAAGAGAGCGAGCTTGGCGATAACCCACCCCGGCATCAGCTTCACGGGAATAACCGCCCATTACCCCAAGCTTATTTTCGCCGTTATCAAATATCCTATGAAGGTGATATTTATGAAGCCGAAAAGGGCTTGTCTTTCGATATTGCGAGGCGTGTTTGAAAATACCGAATATTGCCGATGGATAGGTCCGCGGCTCTTTGACGTGTGGGGATATCCAAAAAACAAAAGGCTCGACACCTGTAAGACGCGAGAGCGCGAGCAGATAGCCGAGATAGCGGAAAAAATATATTTGGAGATAAGAAAGGGAGGTGAAGAAGATGACAAGCGGTTATCCTCGTCTTAACGGAAACACTTTGAAGCTTATAGCCGCCCTCTCTATGCTCCTTGACCATATAGGCTATATGCTTTTTCCGAGGGTAACCGTGCTTCGTATCCTCGGAAGGATAGCCTTTCCCATATTCGCGTTTATGGTGGCGCAGGGCTGTAGATATACGAGAAATAAGCTGAGGCATTTCCTGTCGATATTTATTCTCGGCGTAGTTATGCAGGTGGTTATGCATATCGCGGGAGAGGGTGGAGTGATGAATATCTTTCTCACCTTTTCGCTCTCTATTTTGCTGATATACGCACTTGACGGCATAAAAAAGCTTGTTTTCGTAAAAAAGAGCGGTCTTCCCGTCGTAATTCCGTGCTCCGCGGGCTTTGCCTTGTTGGCGGCGGCGCTTTGCGTTATCGCGGAGAATTTGAATATGGATTACGGCGCGTTCGGTTGTCTCGCTCCTCTTGCGGCAAGCCTGTTTTTCAGTGAGGATCGCTATCCCGACTTCTTCAAAAGGCTGGATATGCTGCCGATACACGTTATTACTATGTCCGCGATTTTGATCTGGCACGCCGTCGACAGCGGCGGAGTTCAGCCTTATTTCTTTTTGGCTATTCCGCTTTTGCTGCTCTATTCGGGCAAACGCGGAAAAATGAATTTAAAATGGTTTTTCTATATTTTCTATCCCGCCCATATGGTCGTGATCTACGCGATAGATATGTTTTTGAAATAAGGCGGGGAGGTGGAGGTCAATATGTTAAAAACAGGCATCAAAGCTCCCGATCTTACTCTTACTGACAAGGATGGAAACGCGGTCTCTCTGTCGGATTTTCTCGGCAAAAAGGTGGTTTTGTATTTCTATCCAAAGGATAATACCCCGGGATGTACCCGTCAGGCGTGCGCCTTTGCGAGCGCGTATTCGGGATTTTTGGAAAAGGACGCGGTGGTCATAGGTATCAGCCGCGACGGCGTTGATTCGCACCGAAGATTTGCAGAAAGGTATTCCTTGCCGTTCATTCTTCTTTCAGACCCCGAATTGAAGGCTATCGAGGCGTACGGGGTATGGCAGGAAAAGAAGCTTTACGGAAAGACCTCGATGGGAGTGGTGAGAACTACCTTTATTATCGACGAAAACGGAATCATTTCGCATATTATGCCAAAGGTCAAGCCCGACACCAATGCTCAAGAGGTGCTTGAATTGCTTTGAACGTAAGATGAAGAGGTAAGGCTATGCCATTGAAAATAATAAGACATGATATAACCAGGATCAAGTGCGACGCAATAGTCAATCCTTCCAACGAGGATCTTTTCCCGGGCGGCGGCGTGGATGCGGCGATACACGCGGCGGCGGGTAAGGAGCTTTTCGACGAATGCCTAAAGCTTGGCGGCGTGGAGATAGGCGGAGCAAGGATCACTCCCGCCTTTGCTCTGCCTTGCAGATACGTGATACACACAGCAGGTCCTTTATGGCAGGGCGGGGATCAAAGAGAAAAGGAGCTTCTTGAATCCTGCTATCTTGAGTCGTTGAAGCTTGCGAAGAAGCATAAATGCAAAAGCGTTGCCTTCCCGCTTATCTCGTCGGGGCTTTACGGATATCCCAAGGATAAGGTCTTGAGAGTGGCGATGAATATCATCAGCGACTTTCTTTTTGAGAACGATATGCTCGTTTATATCGTCGTATTTGATAAAACCGCTTATTCTATAAGCGAGAAGCTTTTTCTGGACGTCTCCGCGTTTATAGACGACAGCTACGTCGAGCTTAACTCCTCGTTTTTTGATTCCGTAAGGGAAAATATTAATTACGCAAGCTACAAAAGAAAGCTTACGTCCGAATGCGATCACGACGAAGCTATCGAGGACGGCGAGATCTTTTATTCCCATTCGTACGAGGCAGAGTATTCGGAAGCGAACGAAAAAAGTCTTGACGAAATGCTTAGGAGGATGGACAAGGGCTTTGCCGAAACGCTTTTTCGCTATATAGACGAAAAAGGCCTTACCGACGTGGAGTGCTACAAGCGCGCCAACGTCGATAAAAAGACCTTTTCAAAGATAAAATGCAATAATAATTATAAGCCGAGCAAGATCACTGCGGTCTCCTTTGCCATCGCCCTTCGCTTGAGCCTTGACGAGACTCGTCATCTGCTCAACACCGTGGGAATGTCGCTCTCAAGGAGCAATAAATTCGACGTGATAATCGAATATTTCATCACAACGGGCAATTATAAGGATATTTTCGACGTAAACGAGACTTTGTATCAGTTCGATCAGGCGATGCTTGGAGTATAAAAAACGACGCCGCACGGCGTCGTTTTTTTATACGTGAATTTAAACGGTCATTTTCTCTCGGTCGCAATTGCCGTCACGCTCGGACGGGTGCTGAAGGCTATAGCGGAATAGAGTATCGAGAAGGGGAGCGAATAGGCTGCGAATTGCAAGCAGTAGGTAATAAGAAATTCAAAGAAATACTGAATCTCCTGAACACCGTAATCCACGCAATCCACGATTGTGAGAACGAGCGGAACTGCTACTATCGCGACGGCGCAGACGATAACGTAGATAAGGGGGAGGATAAAGAGTCTTCCCTTAACGTCGATAGTGCTATTCTTCGATCCTTCCGCGCTTACGTGGAATTTAAAGCCGCCGAGAGACCAGATATATGCGAAAATTGCCGTGACGGCATACAAAAGATTTAAGGTGAACACGGTAAACGAGAGAAGCAGATAGCCGATGAATACGATTGGCCAGGATATCCAATAGATAATAAATTGCGTTGCGTGCTTTATATCCTCGCCCTCGGTCTTAAGCACGTCGTGAAGGTATTTCACGGGAGTAGACATAATATTGAACAAAAATCCGAATACGTAGAGAAGCGCGGCGAAGAGTGCGTCGATTATGACCACGGGGATCATAAAAATTCCCACGAAAACCGCGAGGGCGGGGTGCATCGCTTTATACTTTTTGAATTTCAAAGTCTCTTTTATAAGATCAGTTGCGTTTTGTGTGTAATCGTTTTCAAAAAAATTCATAAGTTACCTCCAAGCTTAAACTTACAATTGAATTTTATCACAAAAAACGACGGTTGTCAATATTTTTTGCTATGATATGAAAAAGGTCTCCCGAAAAGCGACCAAATGAACGGTGAGATGCTGTATGATTAAGTCATTAAATAAAAAGGAGAGAAAATAATGATAGGAGCGATTTTTGGAGATATCGTAGGATCGGTATATGAATTTGATAATATCAAGACCAAGGATTTTGAGCTTTTTTCGGACGAATGCGCCTTTACCGACGATACCGTTATGACGGTCGCCGTGGCAGACGCGCTTTTAAGGTACGATAAGATAGAAGACCTTGAAGCCTTTAAGGAGACCTTGATAGACAGTATGCACAGGTTCGGGAACGCATACCCGTACGCGGGCTACGGAGCTCATTTCGGCTTGTGGATAGTAACGAGGGAAAGAGAGCCTTACGGAAGCTACGGCAACGGCTCTGCTATGAGAGTCTCGCCCGTGGCGTGGTACGCAAGAGACCTTGACGAGACGCTCGCTCTCGCGAAGGCCACCGCAGAGGTAAGCCACGACCATCCCGAAGGAATAAAGGGGGCGGTCGTTACAGCGGGCGCGCTCTATCTCGCCAGAACGGGAGCGGCTATGGAGGAGATAAAGACCTTCGTCAGCGGCTATTACGATATGAATTTTACGTTGGACGAAATACGCCCTGCGTATTATTTCAACGAGACCTGTCAGGAGACCGTGCCGCAGGCAATGGAGGCGTTTTTTGAGTCGACCTCCTTTGAAGACGCTATCCGAAACGGCGTCTCGATAGGCGGCGACAGCGACACGCTTTGCGCTATCTGCGGTGGAGTCGCCGAAGCCTTTTGGAGATCGAGCAGGGACGAGAAGGATAAGGCTCTCTCGTTTCTCGATAAGCCTCTGCTTGACGTCGTAAACGGATTTTGGAAAAAATATATAAACGATTGAAGCTCACCTGCGCTCAAAAATATCGGGCGCAGGTTTTTTCTTTTTTTAATTTCACGGAAACGTCTTGAAAAATCGGCGGCACTTTGTTATAATATATATGACTTATAAAATATATTTGTTAAAGTACTTTTGGAGGAATTTTTATGACGTTCAAATTTCTTGTGTTGATCTTCGTTGCGGTAAGCGGCTTGTATTCGGTGATCCTGAATATAGTAAAGTATCGCTCCGCAAGCAATCCCACGCCCGAAAATCTGTCGGACGTGTACGACACCGAGACCTATGAAAAGTGGAAGAAATACAGCGCGGAGCATTGCCGACTCGACTTGGTGTCGGGCATTATCTCCTGCGTTGTCTCGCTCGTTCTGCTCGCGACCGACGTCTACGCCGCGTTTGCTTCGCTTTTTCCCGAGGGGCTATTTATGCAGGTATTTTCGGTGGTGCTTCTTGAGGCCGTGGTCGGAACGGTCGTAGGAATCGTCGAGAGCTACGTTTCCAATATGGTGATCGAGCAGAAATACGGCTTCAACCGCACTACGATAAAGACCTTTATATTCGATCGAATACGTTCGCTTCTTTTGGGTCTGCTTCTGTCTTTTGCTCTCGCTATGCTCATAGCCGTTCTTCATATAAATCTCGGTATATGGATGATAGTTCTTTTTGCGGCGGTAGCATTCGGATTTTCGATGCTGATAAGCTTCCTTTATCCCTTGTTCAGCCGTATCGGCAACAAATTCACGCCCCTTGAGGACGGGGAGCTTAAGGACAGATTGCTTGCCCTGCTCAACAAATACGGCTACAAGGTAAAGGCTATCGAGGTCATAGACGCTTCGCGCCGCACTACCAAGCTCGACGCCTATTTTACGGGCTTTGGCAGGATGAAGACTATCGTGCTTTTCGACAATCTTCTCGATGCTATGACTACCGACGAGATATGCGCCGTTTTTGCTCACGAGCTTGGTCACGGACTTCACAAGGACGTGCTGAAGTCCCAGATACTTAATATAGGACAAATGCTTCTCATCGGCGCTATGGCTTGTGGCGTATTGAGCGTTCCCGAGCTCTATACGCAGTTCGTTTTTGAAGGCGTTAATTACGGATTTACCTATATTTTGCTTGGAACGGTGCTTGGGGTGCTTCAGCCTCTCATCAGTCTGATCAGTAACGCTATAAGCCGCGCTCACGAATACCGCGCTGACAGGCAGGCGGTCACGGAGGGCTACGGCGAGGCTATGATAACCGCGTTCAAAAAGCTTGCGAAGGATAATTTCGCTCATCTTGCTCCTTCAAAGCTCAACGTAGCACTTGAATACGACCACCCGCCGCTTGACCGCCGTGTCGAAGAGGTGGAGAAGGCGATGAAGAGTCAAAAATGATCGCCATATCGCCAATAGCGTAATAACGGTCGAATTTTTACAAGTATAATGACGTAATTTATTAATAAGACGCGGCGGAGGGTATATTCCGCTTCGCCGCGGAACAAAATTAAACAGAGGAGAATGGCGTGAAGGTGTTTTTATTGTTATCCTAACTGCTTCACGCGCGAATTTTACCGAAGCGGAAAAATTCATCGATTACTATTTGTGCCGCCACAGAGCGGCGGAAGGGAGATCTTTATGAAACGCTTACACGGCATCCTTTCAATACTTCTCGCGCTCATATTTTTACTTTCGTCTATCCTTACGTCCTGCAACGCAGGCGGTACGAATGACGAAACCGACTCGTCCTTTAATGAAGAAACAAACGCGCCTTCTCATAAGGACGAATATTTTTTGCCGCTTGAGGATGGCTATAATCAGCTCACGCTCTATTGGAGCTATCCGGGCACTTACGAAAACTGTGACGTCTGGATCTGGTGGGGAGACAAGGCGGGACAGGGCTATCTTTTCAGCGAATGTGATTACGGCGCGAAGGTCGTAGTAAACGTTCCCGAGGGAATAGAGGAGGTCGGCTTTATAGTCAGGCGCGATTGCTCGGAGCCAGGCGGAAGCTCGTGGGGAAACGCGACGAAGGACTACGAGCAGGACAGATTTGCCATACTTGAAGGCAGAGAGACGGTAATATACCTTAAAAGCGGCGACGCTTCTCAATACATAAGCGAAGACGGAGGAAAAACGCTCAAAATGATAAAGAAATTTTCACTTGCGGGTATAGCCGACGAAAACAAGATACAGTACAGAATAACTCCCAAGACCGCTATCTCGTCTATCTCGCAGATAAAGGTCTACGAGGGTGACAGAGAGCTTGAGGTGGCGGCAATATCGACTCTCGGCAGAGAGGCGGCAACGGGCTATATCGAGCTTTCCGAGGCTCTTGACATCACGAAGAATTACCGCGTGTCTATAGAGGGCTACGGAACGAAAACCGCGATACCTATGGGTATCTTTGACAGCGAATATTTTGCCGAGAATTACCACTATGACGGAAATGATCTTGGCGCGGTGATTGACGGCGACGATACCACCTTTAAGGTCTGGGCGCCTACCGCGTCGCGCGTAGTTCTCAATCTTTTCACGGCAGGTGACGGCGTTGAGGCATATAAGAGCGTTGAAATGGTGAAGGGAGATAAGGGCGTATGGTCGAGCACGGAGGAGTGCGGTCACGGCGCCTATTATACCTATACCGTAACCACCTCTCTCGGCACGCAGGAGGCGGTCGACCCTTACGCAAAGGCGGCGGGTGTGAACGGAAACAGAGGAATGGTAGTCGATCTTTCACTCACCGATCCCGAGGGCTGGGACGGCGCGGCGCTCGCGTCGAATATTGACAGCTACTCCGAGGCGATGATCTGGGAGGTGCACGTAAGAGACTTCTCAAATAAGATAGAGGCTTCGCAGTATAAGGGAAAATATCTTGCCTTTACCGAAACGGGACTTGTAAACGAGCACGGTCAACCCGTTGGCGTCGACTATCTCAAGGAGCTTGGAATAACTCACGTTCATCTTCTCCCCGTGTACGACTACGCAACGGTCGACGAGTCGGATCCCGACGCGGAATTCAATTGGGGCTACGATCCTAAGAACTACAACGTTCCCGAGGGAAGCTACTCGACCGACGCGTATCACGGTGAGGTCAGAATAAAAGAGTACAAGGAAATGGTAATGGCACTTCATAAGGCGGGGATAGGCGTTATTATGGATATGGTATATAACCACACCTACGACTCAAACAGTTCCTTTAACAGAATAGTGCCTTATTATTATTACAGATATACCGAATCGGGCGCAAATTCCTCCGCGAGCGGCTGCGGTAACGACACCGCCTCCGAGAGATATATGTTCGGAAAGTTTATGGTCGACTCCACGGCTTATTGGGTGGAGGAATATAAGCTCGACGGTCTCAGATTCGACCTTATGGGACTTCACGACCTTGAGACTATGCAAGAGGTCGAGAGCGCGGTGCACACGATAAATCCCAACGCTATCATATACGGCGAGGGCTGGACTATGGGCTCGACTGTAGACGGCAGCGCGCAGGCAAATCAGTCGAATATCAGCAAGATAGCTCCCACGGGCGACGCGATAGGCGGTATCGCCGTGTTCAACGACGCAATGCGCGACGGACTTAAGGGAAGCGTGTTCGACAAGACCGCAAAGGGCTATATAAGCGGCGCGTCCAAGGGAACTGCGTCAAAGATACTCTTCGGTATAAGAGGAGGCAAGGGAATAGGTCAGGGCTGGACGGTCGATAACGCAATGGTCATAAACTATATGAGCGCTCACGATAACAATACCCTTTGGGATAAGCTCCTGCTCTCCAATTCGGGGGACAGCGACGACGAGCGCAACCGTATGAACGATCTCGGCGCGGCTATCATTATGATATCCAAGGGCACGCCATTCTGGCAGGCGGGCGAGGAGATGCTCCGCACGAAGAACGGCGATGAAAACAGCTATAAGTCGAGCGACGAGATAAATAATATCGACTGGTCGGTTCTCTTTGAGGGTAGCAGAGAATACGAGACTATGCTCTATTATAAGGGACTTATCGAGATGAGAAAGACCTTCTCTATATTTACGAGCGCCTCTGCCGAGATCACTCACGAGGAAACGGGAAGCGGACTTCTTATCGTCAGATTCAACGACGGAAATGGCGGTGAGGCGCTTGCGATGATCAATCCTCACAAGGCGTCTCTTCCTTACGCTCTTGAGGGTGAGTGGAATCTGGTGGCAGACGTTGACAGAGCAGGCTCCGAGACACTCGCCCGTGAGAGCGGTGACGTTACCGCAGACGCTATAGGAATAAGAATATACGTGAACGACGCTCTCGTTAAATAATGAAAGGGAAGGATATGAAAAATACGGTAAAGGCTTTAGCGGCTCTTTTAGCGATCTTTTCCGCGCTTTGCTTTCCTGCTTGTGTCGGCGGAGGAAATAAGATAAACGACGGTTGGATGCCCGATGCTTCAATTTTGAATGTAAGCTCGGATTCTCTTTACGTTAAAAAGGTAGAAAACCTGCCCGAGGATTTCATTATGGGTATGGACGCCTCCTGCGTGCCTTCGCTTGAAGCGAGCGGAGTGAGGTATTACGATTTTGACGGAAGCGAAAAGGACGTTTACGAGATACTTTCGGACAACGGAATAAACTATATCCGCGTCCGTATCTGGAACGATCCCTTTGACGCGGACGGAAACGGCTACGGCGGCGGAAACTGCGATATCGAAAATGCTATCGAGATCGGCAAGAGAGCCACGGAGCAGGGAATGAAGCTTCTCGTGAACTTCCACTACAGCGATTTCTGGGCTGACCCCGCAAAGCAGATGGCGCCGAAGGCGTGGCGTGGAATGAATATCGACGAGAAGAGCGAGGCTCTCTACTCTTACACCAAGGAGTGCCTTGAGGAGCTGGTCGAGGCGGGCGTTGATGTTGGTATGGTGCAGATAGGCAACGAGACCAACGGCGCGCTTTGCGGAGAGAACAGTCAGGCGCTTGGCGGGTGGAAGAGAATAACCCAGCTTCTCTCCGCGGGCTCAAGAGCGGTGAGAGAGGTATGCCCCCACGCGCTCGTGGCGGTGCATTTCGCAAATCCCGAGAAGGTCACCAATTACGTAAGCTACGGTAAGAATCTTGAATATTATCAGGTCGATTACGACGTTTTCGCGTCGTCATACTATCCCTTCTGGCACGGAACGCTCGACAATCTTGCCACGGTGCTGTCAAACGTTGCCGAGACCTACGGTAAAAAGGTGATGGTAGCCGAGACCTCTTACGCATTCACCGCCGAGAATACCGACTTTTACGGTAATACCGTCGGTGAGGGCGGGGGAATAGTCAAGGACTATCCCTACACGCTTCAAGGTCAGGCAAATCTCGTGCGCGACGTTATCGACACGGTTGCCAATAAGACGAAAAACGGCATAGGCGTATTTTATTGGGAGGGCACGTGGATAAGCGCGGGCGGCGATAGCTACGAGGAAAATCTTGCCCTCTGGGAGAGATACGGCTCGGGCTGGGCGTCCTCTTACGCCGCAGAGTACGATCCCGACGACGCGGGCAAGTGGTACGGCGGTTGCTCGGTCGATAATCAGGCGTTCTTCGACGAGAACGGAAAGGTCACCGAGGCTCTGAAGGTGTTTGCGCTTGTACGAGACGGCAACGAGATCGAAAATAAAGCCGACGCTATCGAGGATACAGAGCTTATCATCGACCTCAACGGCGAGATAACGCTCCCCGATACCGTAAACGCCATAATGCTTGATAACTCAAAGCAGGAGATAGAAGTCGAATGGCATAACGTCGATATAGACGCAATGAAGAGTGGCGGCGTGGCAAAATATACCGTCGATGGAACCGCGGGCGGAATGACGGCGAAGTGCTATATATCGATGGTTGAATATAACTTCCTTGAAAACTGGAGCTTTGAGGAGGGCGAGAGATACTGGACGGCGACCGCCTTGAAGAGCTTT
>JAZSJO010000157.1:0-9241 GCA_045534365.1 Eubacteriales bacterium | reverse complement strand
TAAAGCAAAATTTCACTTGTTGTATTTAACGAACACTTTTTATGGTAGGGTGTTTCTTAAGAGGGGAGGATGTCGGAGCAGATTGGATAGCGTAGTCTTCCAATCGCGCAGACTTCTTCTCCTCTTAAGCGGCGTTTCTTTTGTAACTTTTCTTGTCGCTGGTCACAAGAAAAGTTAGTAAAAACAATTCGATAAACTGCAATTTGTAGTTTATAATATCCAAACGAAAAAGCGCGGATTTCCGCGCTTTTCATAGCTCAAATTTTCCATTAAACTATATTACAAATCATATCGACGCACTTTTCGATACCGATAACGCTGCTGTCAAGCATCAGATCATAGTTTTTGTAATCGCCCCACTCACGCATAGCAAAGGAACGGTAAAAAACTCGTCTTCTCGCGTCCTTGTCGTTGAGACGCTCCTCTATCTTGACGCTCGTCTCACCGTAATTTTCAATTACGCGCTTCGCCTTGAACTCCATATCCGCGTACACGAAAACGTTCAGGCAATCGTCTCTATCTCTCAACACGTAATCGGCACCGCGACCGATGATCACGCAGTTGCCCTCCTCTGCTATCTTCTTGATAACGTTGCTCTGCGCTATCTGCACTCGGTTGGCAAAGGAAAGACCGTTGTAGGCGTCGCCGCCCGCATTTATCGCAATAGAATAAAGAAAGCTATTCTTATGAGTAGCGTGCTCGTCGTATTTCTCAACTATCTCGCGGGCAAGTCCGCTTGCCTTCACTACCTCGTCGATTATCTCACCGTCATAAAATTTATATCCGAGCCTTTCGGCAATAAGGTGTCCTATAGTTCTTCCGCCGCTTCCGAATTCACGGCTTATCGTAATTATCTTTTTCGTCATAAGCAAGCTCCCTTCAAAATGATCATTCGCGCAAAGCACTTTACTCTGTTAAATTATACCACAAAGTCTCTTTTTTGTCAAGATACACGGTGTAAGCAAGCACTGCGGAGAAATAAACAATTGATTTTTTTCAACAATTTGTTTCAAAAGCAATCCTGACAAAGCCACGGCAACGAAAGTCTGTCGATTTTTGCGAAAAGTTTTTTATGTTGACTTTGGTCAAAAGAACTCAAGATTTGAAAAACAAGGTTACTTATACCGCAGAACTGCTCAAAAACCGTCGTACGATTGAGATTGACAATTGCCGAAAATTCCTGCTATAATTTTTTCAGGGTTTGCAGACACCACAAAAATCATCGCAAAAAGAAAGGAATTCAAAATGAAAAGAATAGCATTTATCGTGATCGCGGCTCTGATCGTTTTAGCCTGCATCAGCTCAGCAGTCTCCTGCTCGCGCAACAAAGAAAACGAGACCGAAAGCGGAACTCTTGAGGACAAATCCTACCTCTCCCCCGAGGAGCTCGGCAAGGAAGAGACCGATGCCAACGTGATCTTCTCCAACGGCACGGAAAGCGAGACGGAGGAGGAGACCGAGAAAGAAACAGAAGCCGAGATCGTCGAATCTCTTCGCTTCGTAAGCTTTGGCAACGGCACCTGCGCGGTAAGCGGGATCGGAAATTACAAGGCTTCCTGCGTAGTCATTCCCGAAAGAAGTCCCGACGGCGACATCGTGACCTCTATAGAAGAAAAAGCCTTTTACGGTAACAAGGAGATCAAGGCTATCGAGATCCCCTCCACCGTCACAAGCATAGGCAGCACCGCCTTCGGCGGCTGTACCTCCCTCGTTTACATATCGGTAGACAAAGCGAACAAGGCGTTCATCGATATAGACGGAATACTCTATTCAAAGGATAAGACCGAGCTTATCGCCTACCCCGCCGCCTGCGGCGCGTCATCCATAGACCTCTCCGCAAGCGTTGAAACGATCGCGGATATGGCGTTCTACGGCTGTGACACCCTGAAGGTCATAAACTACGGCGGGACTCTTAGCGAGTGGGGAGAGATCGAGATAGGATCTATGAATTACGGTCTTTACACCGCGGCGCTTTCCTGCAACGACACGTCAAAATAAAAACGAAACAAAGTAAAAATCTACTCGTTCATCTTGACATAGCTCTCATAAAATGGTATACTGATATCGTAAAAACGCATTCGCGATATTGAAAGGAACGATATTATGTACGGCAAAAACGTTTGGCTTATACCCGACGGCTTTATGAGCGACACCGAAAAGGGCGAGCTTGTCAGCCACGAGGCAGTTTGCGTGCTCAATCTTTCAGGTAAGGACGCGCACATCGACATCACTCTTTATTTTGAAAACGACGAGCCTCTGCGCGGTATTCACGCCGTTTGCAAACACGAGCGCACCAATCACATTCGTCTGGATAAGGTAATAACCGACGACGGCAGAAGGATCCCCAAGAACACCCCCTACGCAGTTCTGGTCGAAAGCGACCAGCCCGTAGTAGTTCAGGCTTCCCGCCTTGACGTCTCCCAGCCCGAATATGCTCTAATGACCACTATTGCTTATTAAGAAGGATAACTGTGGGGAGGAGAAAATCTTTTGGAAAAAGAAGATCCTCCTCCCCTCTCCTCCTTTCAAAGCTCTCAATACATTTTCGTTTTACTCGCCCGTCTGTTTACAGACAGGTATTTTTCTTTTTAGGGATTGATTTATTTTTAAAATCATGCTATACTTAAAATAACGAAAGAAAACACGAGGTCTTTATGAACGGAGATAAAAGAAGAGAGAAAATATTACATATATTATCTAAAGCAAACGCGCCCGTCAACGCCACGAGGCTTTCCGAGGAATTCGGTATAACGAGGCAGATAATAGTTGCCGATATCGCTTTATTAAGAGCGGCGGGTAACGCTATACGCGCAGAGCACAAGGGCTACGTTCTCGATAAAACCGAGGGCGAGATACACAAAAAGATAGTCTGCCGACACTCAAAGGAGGGCGTGACCGAGGAATTCTACGCTATCGTGGACAACGGCGGCAGAGTACTTGACGTGGAGGTCGAGCATTCGATATACGGTATCATCTCCGCGGAGCTTTCGATATCCTCGCGCTACGACGCCGACGAATTCGTTCGCAAGGTTGGAAATACAGGCGCGGCACAGCTAGCAGACCTTACGGGAGGCGTGCATATCCACACTATAAGCGTGAGGGATGAGGATACCTTTGAACGAATCTGCGAAAGGCTCAAGGCACTTGATATATTGGTAAGCGATTAACCGTTAAATAATAAACGTGATGTTTATTTTTTCAAAAAGCAATAGGGTAAGAAGCTTCAGAAAGCTCCTTACCCTTATAATTTTTACCACTTATTGAATTCCGAAAGCTCAAGACCTTCGTTGTTTTCAAGCGCCCAATTTACCGCCCAGCTTCCGGGGAAGATGAGCAGACTGTTGCCTCTGACGTCGACTACGCGCCGCGTGTCTCCCGAAAGAGTAAGATTTTTGGGATCGCAGGGGCATTTTTCGATATATCTTATCTGGTCGTGGGGGAGATCCATTCTCGAATACCCAACGCCGTACTCGCTCTGCATTCTGAATTTGAGAACGTCGAACTGAAGCAGACCTACGACGCCGACGATAACCCTTTCCATACCGCTCTCTGGCAGGAAGAATATCTGTATCGCGCCCTCCTCGGCAATCTGCTCCATACCCTTCTGGAACTGCTTACGCTTCATGGAATCTATCTGCTCGATGACCGCGAAATGCTCGGGCGCAAAGGTGGGAATACCCTTGAACTCGATTTTTAAGGAAGGCTCGCAGATAGTGTCTCCAATTGAGAAGATACCGGGGTCAAATACACCGATAATATCTCCCGCGTAGGCTTCGTTTATTATTTCTCTCTCCTGCGCCATCATCTGCTGAGGTTGGGAGAGCTTTATCATCTTGCCGGGACGGACGTGGAGATATTCGCGTCCGCGCTCGAATTTGCCCGAGCAGATACGCATAAACGCGATCCTGTCTCGGTGCGCCTTGTTCATATTCGCCTGGATCTTGAACACGAAAGCCGAAAAATGCTCGTCGAAGGGATCGACCTCGCCCGAAACCGTCTGACGAACGAGAGGAGAGGTGGTCATCTTCAAAAAGCTCTCAAGGAAGGGCTCGATACCGAAATTATTGAGCGCCGAGCCGAAGAAAACGGGAGAAAGCTTACCGCATCTTACCTTTTCGATGTCGAAATCAAAGCCTGCGCCGTCGATAAGGTCTACCTGCTCGCAAAGCGTGTCGGCAAGGTCGACGCCGATGACCGAATCAAGCTTTTCACGGTCTGCTATATCGCACTCTATTGCACGGAGTCGCTCTCTGCCGCCGTGGGAGGTCTCAAAGGTCAGAATACACTTCTTTTCTCTGTCGTAAACGCCCTTAAAGGTCTGTCCGCAGGAGATAGGCCAGTTCATAGGATAAGTGCCTATGCCGAACTCGCTCTCAAGCTCGTCAAGCAGGTCAAAAGGGTCTCTCGCCTCACGATCGAGCTTGTTTATAAAGGTAAATATCGGGATATTTCTCGCCGCGCAGACTCTGAAAAGCTTTCTCGTCTGCGGCTCGATACCCTTTGCCGCATCGATGACCATTACCGCCGAATCTGCCGCCATAAGGGTACGGTATGTGTCCTCGGAGAAGTCCTGGTGTCCGGGGGTATCGAGAATATTTATGCAATAGCCCTCGTATTCAAACTGCATTACCGAAGAGGTGACCGAAATACCTCTCTGCTTTTCAAGCTCCATCCAGTCGGAAACGGCGTGCTTGTCGGTCTGCTTTCCCTTGACCGAGCCCGCGGTCTGAATCGCGCCTCCGTAGAGCAAAAATTTCTCTGTCAGGGTAGTTTTACCTGCGTCGGGGTGTGAAATTATCGCAAAGGTGCGTCGTCTGTTTATCTCTTGTCTTAAATCTGCCACTTTTGTCTCCAAATTTTTATATTACTTATAATTTTGCCCAATTATAGTAATTATACTATAAAATTCAGAATTTTGCAAGAGGGTTTGCATATTTTCGCAGCGCGATTTGCAAAAAGCGGGCGGATATGGAATCCGCCCCGTTATTCATTCGTTTTTTGTATGATCGTTACTCTTTTACCTTGCTTTTTGCAATATTCAATGACGCTGAGCGTTCCTCTTGATTTTCCGTTCCAAAACGCCAACACCTCGTCGGCAAAATCAACTATCTGTTTATTTCTGACTATCGGCGCGCCGCGACCGTATCTTTGATAATCGGGCAAAAAGACCGTCATTTTTATGCCGTTTGCATTGGCATAAGCCTCGGCGTCAGTATCAATTCCCTTGGCGTCGCCCGAAACGATCTCGTCAACGCCATCGGGAAGATAATTCTCCAAATCATAAACGCGAAGGTCTCGCGAGCCTATTATTGCTATTTTCATATATCAATTACCTCACACATCGCTCTTTTTGCGGTTACAGTCGGCGCAAAGCATCTGGCAGTTTTCGGAAACCGTCTTGCCACCCTTGCTCCATGGGTCAATATGATCGGCTTGCATTTCTTTGAGTTCAAACCTTTTACCGCATTTTTTACAAATACCGCCCTGTCTCTCGTATGCCTCTCGCTTTTGGTTTTCGGTAAAGGCGCGTATGCTCAAATATCTCTCGTTTCGTGTGAGGACGTATGTGTAAATACCCTTTTTATTGGTAACATCGTCGTCCATCATTAATTTTTGTATTTCCGCTTCAAGCTTTACGGTATCGAAAACAACATCCTTGTATTCGTCGTACAAAGCTCCCCAGTTTATGCCCTTCATTTCCTTGCGGTATTTTGTGAACGTAAGCTCGACCCATTCTATGACGTTGCGATAATACGTCCAAAGCTCGTTGGCGTTTGGGGCGTGCTGATGCGTCGACATATATCCTCTTATATCACCCTTGCTTATCCAATTCAATGCCGTTTCAAGTATCTCCTGTCTTATTGGTGAGCCTGTAACGTAATCTTTTGAGAGGAGATAAGCCGCGCAATTTGATTTGCTGAATATTGATTTTGCGTGTGTCAGCCAAGTACCCGTATATACCGCGTTTTTCAGCTCCTGCGGAGTCAGCTTTTCGCCCGCAATATTAATTATCTCAAACCAATCAAGCTTTTCGCGATCATTGCCCTCGCAGAAATAGACCATACACTCGTAATCCAAAATGGCGTTCTGCTCTGTTACGGTAAGATTGTGAAAGGCTCTGCCGTCAAGAGAAAAATCACCGCAGACATATTGACAAAAGCTAATTGTTCTTTGCTGACCGTCAAGCACCTCGAAAGTTCCGTCCTCGTTTTTTACCCAATACATCACGTTAAGCGGAAAGCCCTTTTTGATCGTCTCAATGACCGCGTTTCGCTTTTTCTCGTCGTAGACAAACTCTCTTTGATATTTCGGTCTGATATTAAGCCTGCCACCGTATCCTAATACGCCTTCTTCTTCGTTGTCTACATAGTTTTTTGTAATCTCTCGGATAGAGATTTGTTGTAATGTAATATTCATATATTATCTCCGTTTTTTCTTTTTATCAAAATACGCGGAAACTGTCTTTTATATCGCCCGATGTTCTCGGTATCCTGCAAATAAAATGCTGGACCACCTTGCGTATATGAACCCTTTGGAGCATATTTTGACATTGGCTCGGCATGTGTTAAGCTATAACCGACAATCTTAAACTGTTCGGGATTGTACTTATCAAAAAAAGTAATTGGAACTCCCATTTCTCCGTCGTAATCGTATGGAATATCAGATGTTTTGCTCACATTAATAGCGTCATAATTCGTATATTTGGGATAGTCCTCGGGTGAATATCTTTTGTAAAGCAATAAATTTTCGTGTCTCTTTTTTATGTCAATATTGGTAAACCATACGCAATTTCTAAACTTTACCAATCCCGTTTCCGAATTATATACTCCGTCTGCGTAATTATGGTCGTTGCCGTTGATTACCCTAAAATATGCGTTTCCCGCATTGAAACCATAACCCAACCACATTTTATTTTCTTTGATTAACGGAAAAATTTCTTTGTATGTAATAGCGTTCTGATTTCCGATAATCAAAAAATACTTATTGTGTTCTATGAGCTGTGCAACGTATTCGCGGAATAGTGAAAACGGCGGATTTGTAACCACGACATCACATTGTTTTAACAATTCCGTACATTCCTCCGAGCGAAAATCACCGTCCTTTAATTTAGTCAAATGATTTTTTTTGCTTTTTAAAAGATATTCAACGTCGGAAAGGTCTATCGCGCCGTCACCGTTCTCGTCCTTTACCTCTGTAATTTCAATTTTGTATGGGCGTTTATCGGGAAAGAACGAAAGCTGTTCTCCGACTATCGGTGAAGAATCGTAGCAAGTGGCTATAAGCTTCTTTAATTTCAAAAAATTGAAATTCATAGCAAAATATTTAAAAAAATTACTTTCATACGGATCGTCACAGTTGCACAAAACCGTCTTGTCCACAAAAAAATCCTTGTAGTGTGAAAGCTCCCTTTCGATATCGGGAAGTTGTGTGTAAAATTCATCATTTTTCGCCTTGCTTGCCTGATGTAAGCTCCTGTTTCCAGCCATTTCGGTGCGCTCCTTAATTTTATTAGTCGCACTTCAATGATAAATAAAAAGTGCGACGACCGAAGCCATCGCACAAAAACGCAGACTCCGATAGTCGCCAAACCAATTCAAAAAAGTTATCGAGTACAAGCCATACAATAACAACGTGAATAGAATCTGCATTTTATCAAATTCTTTACGTTGCTATTGTATGGCAAAAAAGGGTACAGTTATCCCATACTCGAAAAAATGATATTGAATTGATTTGGCACTTTCATTTTACCACGGTTTTGTGAAAAAATCAATAGATTTTTCGAGAAACGCAAAAAAATCCCGACAGGAGAAAAAATCTGTCGGGATTTTTATTAGGTTATATAACGAAACACCGTTAATATTTCAAATTTTGATTTGTCGGGATGTTTAAATTTACGAAAATCCGTAGGGGCGATTCACTCTTCGCCCGTTTCGTAGGTTTCAAATCGCTTGTTTCGCGGGACATCGAGGCTGGCGAAGCCGTAGCACGCGGTATTCTTGTACCACTCGTCGGAGGCGTTGATGAATATGACCGCGTTGAATCTTTTCGCCGTCTCACTCGCCTTGTTCGGAAGAGCCTGATTGTATTTTCCGCAACTTTAGCGGCATAATCAATCATTAATGAATTTTGTCGCAGTAAAATTTGCGTATTATCTCATCTTATGAAATTAGTCCTCACGGGCTTTTCTCTCTCGGGAAGACCGTATTTTTCCTTGCCCAAAGCAACAGACCTCATTAAAAAGACCATATTATGAGCAAGAGTTCGCACGGTCTGAAGCCCTTCCGCATCGTTTTCCACCTCTCCGGGGATAGCGCCGTGTATACTGTTCCAATACTGACTGGTCGCCACCGCCATACCGCAATAGGTCAGATATTTATTAAGCTGATCGAAGGCGGAAGCACAACCTCCGCGGCGGGCAACGACGATAGCCGCGCCGACCTTCATTCTCTTGTCGGACTTGTTGCTATAGAAAAGACGGTCGAGAAACGCCACGAGAGTCGCAGAGGGGCCCGCAAAATGGACGGGGCTTCCGATAAGTATGCCGTCGCACTCCTCAAGCTTGAGGGCAACCTCGTTGACAAGGTCATCTATGGCGCATTTGCCGATCTTTTTACATGCCTGACAAGCCAAACAGCCGCGGATCATCTCCCCGCCGACGTGGATATTTTCGATCTCAATGCCCTCCGCGTCAAAAATTGCCTCTGCCTCGGCGAGAGAGCGCGCGGTGTTGCCGTTGATCTTGGGGCTTCCGTTGATTATTAAAATCTTCATACTTTTCCTTCCTTTTCAAGTTTATTCAAAAGTGCTTCACAGCCGTTAAATACGTCACGATAGGTCACGTCAAACTCTCCCGCGTACCAAGGATCGGCAACATCGCCGCCGCGCAAGGTTAAGTCCATCAGCTTGCGGATCTTGCCTTCGGGATCACCGCTGAAAATGCGGTTCATATTGGCAATATTTCTGCTGTCCATTCCGACGAAAAGATCGTATTTTTCGTAGTCGGACTTTTTGAGCTGAACCGCTCTCTTGCCGCCGCAGTCAATACCGTGCTTTTTAAGCTCCGCGCGTGCGGGAGGATAGACCGGATTGCCAACGTCTCCCCATATCTCCTCGGTGCTGGTAGCGCTTGACGCGACGAAATATTTGTGCGACAGCCCTCTGTCGTTTATTAGTTTTTTCAAAACAAATTCCGCCATAAGTCGGATCGTAGCCATGTCGTTCTGGGAGCCAAGGAGTTGGC
>JAZSJO010000197.1:0-2753 GCA_045534365.1 Eubacteriales bacterium | reverse complement strand
TCGCATTAAAGACCGCCGAGCTCGGCGGCTCAGCCAAGCCTTTGAAAAGGCTTGAGCGAAACTTTCAAAAAAGATATCGTCAACAGTTCGAAAAATCAAAATTTGAAAAAGGTCTCGCAGATGTCTGCGAGACCTTTTTATTATACGTCGAGATCCTTCATATATTCCTTGCCGTGAGCGGCGATGAACGCCTTTCTCGCGGGAAGATTGTCACCAAGCAGAGTGTCGAAGATCTCTTCGGTCTTCTGCGCGTCTGTAGGTGTTACGGCGATGAGACGTCGTGTGGCGGGATTCATAGTGGTCTGCCACATCATCTCGGGCTCGTTCTCACCAAGACCCTTTGAACGCTGGATCGTATACTTTTTGTTGCCTATCTCCTTGAGAATATCGGTCTTTTCGTATTCGTCGTATGCGAAATAGGTCTTATCTCCGCCTTTTTCCTTGACGGTTATCTCAAAGAGCGGCGTTTCGGCGATGTAGACTACTTGCTCGCGGAGAAGAGTGGGAAGCAGACGGTAGAACATAGTCAGAAGCAGAGTTCTTATCTGGAATCCGTCCTCGTCGGCATCGGTGCATATGATTATCTTTGACCAACGGAGAGAATCGAGGTCGAAGGGGAGGATATCTCCCTTTTTCTTGCTCTCTATCTCAACGCCGCAACCGATAACTCGGAGCAGGTCGGTGATTATCTCGCTCTTGAAGATACGGTCGTAATCGGCCTTAAGACAGTTAAGCGTCTTGCCTCTGACGGGAATTATTGCCTGCATTTCCGCCGAGCGTCCCAGCTTGCAGGAGGTCAGAGCCGAGTCGCCCTCAACTATATAAAGCTCGCGGACGTTGGGGTCCTTGGAGCGGCAGTTGACGAACTTTTCAACCCTGTTCGCGATGTCTATAGTTCCCGAAAGCTTCTTTTTGATGTTGAGCCTTTCCTTTTCGGCGGACTCGCGGCTTCTCTTGTTGATAAGCACCTGCCCCGCGACCTTTTCGGCTTCTATGGGATGCTCTATGAAATATATCTCCAGATTCGTGCGGAGAAATTCATTCATCGCTTCGTATATAAAGGTGTTGGTGATCGCCTTTTTGGTCTGGTTTTCGTAAGACGTCATCGTGGAGAAGCTGTTGCTGACAAGCACGAGACAGTCCTCAACATCGGCAAAGGTGATGTTCGCTTCGTCTTTTTTGTATTTTCCGGTACTTTTGAGGTACTTGTCTATGGCAAAGGTAAAAGCCTTTCTTACCGCCTTGTCGGGAGAGCCGCCGTGCTCAAGGAAGCTCGAGTTGTGGTAATATTCGAGACGGTTGGTGGTGTTGGAGACGCAGAAGGAGATGTCTGCCTTGAGCTTGTATTCGTCCTTGTCGTCGCGGTCGCGTCCCTGCGTCTCAAGATGCCAGAGCACGGGTTCGGTCTGCGCGCTGTCTCCAACGATCTCCTTGATGTAGTCGTTGATGCCGTTTTCGTAAAGATATTTTTCTTCTACCTTCTCGCCGTCGGAGTTCGTATACTGAAAAAGGAAGGAAATGCCCGCGTTGACGACCGCCTGACGGTGCAATATCTCCTTTATGCGCTCGGGGGTGATATTAGTGTCGGTAAAGACCTCGCTATCGGGACGCCAATGAATGACCGTACCCGTGCGCTTTTCCTTTCGGTCAAGCTCTCGCTCCTCAAGCTCACCCGTGACGGGCTCACCCTTCTTGAACGCGATGTGTCTCTCGAATTTTCCGTCGTAGGAGTAGACGTCCATAAATTCCGAGGAGTATTGGGTAGCACAAGCGCCCAGACCGTTAAGTCCGAGAGAATATTCGTAAGCCGATGCGCCGTTGTTGTTATCGTATTTACCGCCCGCGTAAAGCTCACAGTATATAAGATCCCAGTTCCATCTTTGCTCCTTTTCGTTATATCCGAGAGGAACTCCGCGTCCGTGGTCGTCAACTGTGATGCTCTTGTCGGGGTGAAGAATGGTCAAGATCTCGTTTCCGTGACCTTCTCTCGCCTCGTCAACCGAGTTTGAAAGTATTTCAAAATAGGAATGCTCACAGCCCTCGAGTCCGTCAGAGCCGAAGATTACGGCAGGACGCTTACGCACACGGTCGGCGCCCTTGAGAGCTCGTATGCTCTGGTCGTTATACTGTTGTGGAGCTTTCGTTTTGTTATCCTGGGCCATAGGTTGATATTTCCTTTCAAAATCTATATAAGTGGGGTAGTTTTTTTCAATCGTCTATACGAGTCTGCTTTTTTGCGCGCAGAGCGCAGTAGATGCTATCTGATACGGCAATCAGAAGAACGGGGATAGACAGGGATATCGGAATATAGGTGAAATAATCGAAGCTTTGCATTATCACCAAAGAATATACTATCGTTATAACGTTTGCAACGGAAAGAAAGTATGCTATGCCGCGAATTATCTTGCGAAAAAGCTCTGTGGGAGAGCCGTATTTTATCCTTGTGCTTATAAGCTGAAAAGAGGAAAACAGAGATATAAAGATCGGGAACATAATAAGGTATATTACCAATGCGCCAAACCAGAACCAGCCGTCAAACGAAGGAGCGTCTCCATGGCTTTCCGCCATCTGAGCAAGAACTAACCACACAAAAACGCCGACGGTATAGAACAGAGCGACGGCTACCTTGGCGAAATTCAATGCCTTCAATGCTTTTTTATTCATTTTCGGTATCTCCTTTCCGAATTTGTGAGCGCTGCTCACATTATAGTATAGCATAAATTTGCCTTTTTGAAAAGAGGTCTTTTGGCGAT